>CAZUHR010000215.1:0-5979 GCA_964620335.1 uncultured Desulfobacteraceae bacterium | reverse complement strand
AATGGCATCCATGACAGTGGTCAGAACACAGAAGTTGGTGGCAATCCCGGCAACGACACAGAGCGTTATCTCCCTTTCTCTTAGCCATTCATCAAGATTGGTCTTGAAAAAGGCTGAAAACACCGGCTTGGGCAGCCAGAGATCTTCGTCTTTACGGTCAAGTTCACCTATTATCTCCGCTCCCTCTGTCCCTGCCAGTGAGTGAGGTTTCATGCGCCCTTTGAATATGAAATCATCTTCATGGAAGGCGTCCGTAGGAAAAACTACAGGCCAACCCTCATTTCTAAACACACGGATCAGGTCATTAATTGGGGAGATAATCTTCTTTGCAAGCGGGGTAATGGGCAGGTTCTTGCTTTCGTCAAAGTTGTCTTTGAGCATGTCTATAATTAGAAATGCAGGCTTATCCCTGTCTTCATTTTTCATGTTTCATCCTTTTCACCTGATTGATGATGAGTTGTGCGGCTTCTTCGATCTGTTCAATTGTATTTGTCCTTCCAACAGTGAGGCGCAAGGCCCCCATCCCTATGTCAGGAGGAACCGCCATGGCCGAAAGCACATGAGAGAGACTTACCGTCCGATCATGGCAAGCAGCCCCTGTAGAGGCCATAATTTCGGGCATTCCATCAAGGATCCGATGCCCTTCCAGACCTGGGACTGAGACATTCAAGGTATTGGGAAGCCTTTTATCCGGGTGACCGTTAAGCACCAGGCCCTCAAGACCTCCAAAAAGAAGTTCCTGGAGTCGATCTCTCAATCTTTTCATATCCTTAATATCATCTCTAAGTCTTTGACCGGCAACACGGCAGGCCTCGCCAAGGCCAACGGCCAAGATTGTGTTTTCTGTACCGGCCCTTTTTCCAGCCTCCTGACTTGCCCCATGGATGAGGGGTTCAATGTTCTGGCCGTCACTGATAAACAATGCCCCAATCCCTTTGGGACCGTAAAGCTTGTGTCCGGCCACGGTCAAAAAGTCGACCCCGAGTTCATTCACGTCGACCTCAAGCTTTCCGACCGCCTGGGCCGCGTCCGTATGAACCGAGACACCATACTCTTTTGCTATCTTTGAGATTTCCTTTATGGGTTGTAGCGTGCCCGTTTCATTGTTTGCAAGCATTATGCTGACGAGGGTTGTGTCTGGGGAAATAGCCTGTTTTACAGCTCCCGGATCTACTTGACCAAACCGATCCACAGGAAGGATGGTAACCCTGACCCCCAATTCCGCAAGAAAAAGTGCGGGATTCAAAATTGCAGGGTGCTCAACCGCGCAGGTGATAATATGAGACTTTTCTGCGTTCTTGAAATCAATAAGTCCTTTCAAGACCATGTTGTTTGATTCGCTTCCACCCGATGTGAAGACCACTTCATCCTTTTGGCACCCAAGGAGCAAGGCAACCGCTTGCCTTGCCCTGGCAACAGCCTCCTTGGCACTTACACCAAGCTGATAATCACTTGATGGGTTACCGAATTCATCCTCCAAATAGGGCATCATCGCACTTACAGCCTCAGGGTTTACAGGCGTGGTTGCGTTGTGATCCAGATAAATCAAATTTTTATATTTGTTTTGCATGCTGGAGCAGAATTTCAGGAAAATATCCTTCCCTGTTGACATTTCTTCTAACAGACAAATTGTGCAATCTGTTTTTAGACCAAATTTTGTCAATTGACAACAAATTACATTAATGATAGTTCTAAATCCTGCATATCCCTCCGGATTTGCGCTGATCTGCAAAAGAGAGAAGGCATACAACGGAAATTTAGCAGCCTTAAATACAACCAATCTTCTGGTGACAAGAGGAGATAGCCTATGGCGGGAGATAGTGAAAAAAAATTTATCCTTTGGTTCAAAGAAATAGGCATAACTGACGTGCCTCTGGTGGGCGGGAAAAACGCCTCTCTCGGAGAAATGTACCAGAAACTCGAAAGCAAAGGGATCAGGGTCCCTAACGGCTTTGCCATAACCGCCTATGCCTACCGTTACTTCCTGAAATACGCGGGGATTGAAGATGAAATAAAAAAGATCCTTAAGAACCTGGACACGCATGATCTCAGCGATCTTATAAGAAGAGGCCGGGAAATCCGCGAAGTTATTACGCATGCTGAAATCCCCCCGGATTTGACCCAGGCGATCTACTCGGCCTATGACAAACTGGCAGCCGAATTCAGCGATCAGGACATCGCCAATGTTGATGTTGCTATCCGTTCATCGGCTACGGCCGAAGACCTGCCGGACGCATCATTTGCCGGTCAGCAGGATACATTTCTGAATATCCGGGGAAGGTTGAGTGTTCTGGATGCCTGCAGGAAGTGTTTTGCCAGCCTTTTTACCAACCGGGCCATCTCCTATCGACATGACAAGGGGTTCGGCCAGTTTGACGTGGCCCTGTCAATTGCTGTGCAGAAGATGGTCCGAAGCGATTCCGCATATTCCGGTGTCATTTTTTCCATTGATACGGAGACCGGTTACAAGGACGTCATTTTCATTACAGCTGCATACGGTCTGGGAGAAAACGTGGTACAGGGAACGGTTAACCCGGATGAGTACTATGTGTTCAAGCCCACGCTAAAGATGGGTAAACGTGCCATCATCAGCCGAAAGGCCGGCGACAGGGACATAAAAATGGTTTATTCCATGGAAGATGACGCGACTGTAAAAAATATCGCAACGACCCTTGCCGAAAGACACCGTTACGTCCTTGAAGAAAACGAAATCCTAAAACTTGCGGAATGGGCATGCATTATTGAAGAGCATTACAGCAAGGAGGCCGGATTCTTCAGGCCAATGGATATTGAATGGGCCAAGGACGGGGACGGCGTCAACGTAGGCACCGGGGAACTTTATATTGTACAGGCGAGGCCTGAAACCATACATTCCCAAAAAGACACAAATACCTACGAAAACTACCATCTCCTTGAAAAAGGAGAAATTGTGACCAGCGGGACAGCCGTGGGGACCAAGGTGGGGCAAGGGACCGCCAATGTAATCCAATCAACTCTCGAGATGGATCTATTTAAACCAGAACAGGTCCTTGTAACCAGCATGACAGACCCTGACTGGGAACCATTAATGAAAACCGCCTCAGCCATTGTAACCAATAAAGGCGGCCGTACCTGTCATGCAGCCATCGTATCAAGGGAACTTGGTATTCCATGTGTCATAGGGACAGGCAATGGTGACGAAGTAATAAAGGCTGGAGATGATATTACCGTTTCCTGTTGCGAGGGAGAGACAGGATACGTATACAAGGGACTTATAAAGTATGACATAGAGACGATCAACCTGAAAGACGTACCTAAAACACAAACTAAAATTATGATGAATGTGGGGATGCCTGAAAAGTCATTCGCCCAGAGCATGATTCCCAACGATGGAGTCGGTTTGGCCAGGGAGGAGTTCATAATAAATTCTCACATCGGTATACACCCGCTTGCCTTGCTTGAGTACGACAAGTTGAGAGAAAAGGCCAAGACAGATCAACAAATAGCCGGTGTTGTTTACAAAATCGACCAGATTACTGCCGTGTATGATGACAAAAGACGATTTTTTATTGACAAACTTGCGGAGGGTATTAGTAGGATCGCGGCAGGTTTTTATCCCAATGATGTAATCGTCCGTCTTTCCGACTTCAAGACCAATGAATACGCAAATTTGTTGGGCGGATATCTTTATGAACCTAAAGAGAATAATCCAATGATTGGCTGGAGGGGTGCGTCGCGATATTACGATGAAAAATTCATGCCCGCATTCGAGCTCGAATGTCTTGCCCTGCACAAGGCAAGAAGCGAGGTGGGCTTAACCAATATCAAAGCCATGATTCCCTTTTGCAGGACGCCTGAAGAGGGGAAAAAGGTGATCGAGATCATGAAGAAGTTCGGACTGGTCAAGGGAGAGGAGGGCCTTGAGATCTACGTCATGTGCGAAATCCCCAGCAACGTTATTTGCGCTGATCAGTTTGCAGACATATTCGACGGCTTTTCCATAGGCTCCAATGACCTGACCCAGCTGGCCCTTGGTTTGGACCGGGATTCATCCCTTGTCTCCCACATCTATGATGAAAGGAACGACTCGGTCAAACGATTGGTAGCCCAAGTGATTGAAGTGGCAAAGAAAAAAGGAAAAAAGATCGGTATCTGCGGGCAGGCTCCGAGCGATTTCCCCGATTTTGCCGAGTTCCTGGTGGAATGCGGCATAGACTCCATGAGCCTCATTCCCGACACTGTTATAAAGACCAGGCTTGCTGTTGCAAAAAAAGAAAAGGAACTGGGAATATCTGTAGAGAAAGAGTAAAGAATGAAATCCATAAGGATTTTGGGGACAGGTTATTATGTGCCTCCAAAGGTCTTGACAAATGCTGACCTCAAGGAAATGGGCCTTGATACAACGGACGAATGGATTGTCCAGCGTACGGGCGTTAGTGAGAGGAGGGTTGCCGACCCGGATATAGCTACTTCAGATCTCGCTTATGATGCGTCGCTCAAGGCACTTGAAATGGCCGGCATGACCGCCAAAGACCTGGATCTTATTATTGTTGCAACCATAACGCCTGATACCGGCTGTCCTTCCGCTGCCAACTGGCTGCAGGCCAAAATGGACGCGCCGCAGGCGGTAACTTTCGATGTCACTGCAGCCTGCTCCGGCTTTATATTCGCACTCAATGTGGCAGAACAATATCTCAAAAACAGAACCTTGAAGTATGTCCTCGTTGTTGCCTCCGAAGTGATGACCCGCACCCTTGACTGGACGGACCGAACCACCTGCATCCTCTGGGGTGACGGTGCAGGCGCCGCTCTCCTAACCCTCGGAAATGAGGGTCCGGAAATCTTGTCAACCCACATTCACACGGACGGAGCCGAAGGCCAGGATCTTCTAATGCCCGGCGGCGGGTCAAAGACTACTCCTATATCCCACGAAAGCGTGGATAAGGGCCTTCATACCCTCAACATGATTGAGGCCAATGCCAGTTTCAGGGTGGCGGTCAGGCATTTTGTAGAATCCATAAAAGAGGCCGCTGAATTTAACAATATTGCAATTAAGGATATCAACTGGTTCATTCCTCACCAGGCAAACCTTCGGATGTTCAAATCTATAGCAAAGACCTTGAAGATTCCCTTTGAAAAATTTTATGTGACCTTGCATAAATACGGCAATATCTCATCTGCTTCCTGCGCCATTTCTCTTGCTGAAGCTGCCGAGGACGGAAGTATCAAGAAGGGAGATCTGGTCTGTCTCCCGGTTTTCGGGGGCGGTTTAACCTGGGGCAGCGCCTTGATAAGATGGTAAGTTATTACGCTTGGATAGTATTAACAACCCCATCGCGTATCCCATTGATTTAATTGTATGAATGAGAAGGAGCATAATGTGGTTCTGAATAAACTCAAGGACATGGACATTGGATTTGAAGCCGGCTCACAGAATTTCACGGAAAAGCGGCCCACCCTTGTTATGATACACGGAGCCGGCGGTCGTTCTCGAATCTGGAAAAATCAGGTCCGGCCTCTCAACGATTTCATGAACACCCTTGCACTGGATCTGCCGGGTCATGGCAAAACCTTAGGCCAGGGCAAATCAATTGTAGGTGAGTACTCGCAGTGGTTGGGCAGTATTCTTGGAGTACTTTTTAATGAACCGGTCTTCCTGATGGGGCATTCCCTGGGTGGAGCCATCGTTCAAGAAATAGCCCTATCACATCCCAAACTACTGAAAGGTGTTATCCTTGTGGCCACTGGTCCCGTGCTCCGGGTTGCTCCAATGTTCCTGGAAGGTTTTTTGAATAAATTCGAGGAAACCGTTGATATGGTTATGGGTTATGCATATGCGTCTGACCCTGACCTGTCATTGGTTCATGAGGGTGCAGCCTTGATGAAAGAGGCAGGAGCAGAGGTGGTATACAATGATTTTCTGGCATGTGACAGGTTTGACAGAAGCAAAGATCTGGAGAGAATAAATTTACCGTGTCTCGTCGTATGCGGTGAGGAAGA
>CAZUHR010000214.1:0-6011 GCA_964620335.1 uncultured Desulfobacteraceae bacterium | reverse complement strand
CTGCTATCTTGGCCATGAATTTATGACACTGAAGTCATGAGATATCCAGAAAATCTCCAGAAAATTGGTCTTCAGGGTGAATGCAATTATGGCCTTCACCCTGAGATGATCCGGCTATGGATAAAGATTTTCAATCAACCTGATTGCTTCTGTATCACTGACCTTTCCAAGATACCGTTTTGTCGTTGAAAGATTGGCGTGCCTTAAAATCACTTTACTTACAATTTGAAGAAAAAAGTAAAATAGAGAAGGGGTTATCGGGGGAGTGCATTACTTCCCATAGCTACTCACGGTAGTCAACAACTTCCCGTCCTGGCTTCCCAAAGCTTAACTGGCAACACCTTTCTCTGTCACCTATGAATCGCAATCTATTGACTTATTTATGCATAATAGCTACCTTTGCGATTTAATACAGGACGAGACAGGCCCATTGAAAGAGCAATGAATGTGCTGATTTATGAAAACCAAAACAATAAAGCAAAAAAAAGAGTCGTCGCTGAAATCGATTCTCCGGTCTTTGCGCCATCGTAATTTTCGTTTGTTTTTCGGTGGCCAAAGCATTTCCCTTATCGGCACCTGGATGCAGCGGATCGCACTTGGATGGCTGGTTTACCGGCTGACCAATTCCGCCTTCCTGCTGGGACTTGTCGGGTTTGCTAGCCAGATTCCTACCTTCCTTTTAGCGCCCTTTGCCGGGGTGTTGGCCGACCGTCGCGACCAGCACCACATATTGATTTTAACCCAGACCCTGGCAATGGTGCAGGCGTTTGTTTTATACTTTTTTGTCCTGTTTCATTTGATTAGAATCTGGCATATTATCATTCTGAGCATCGTTCTGGGTATCATCAATGCTTTTGATATGCCTACCCGTCAGTCATTTATGGTGGAAATGGTTGAAGAAAAGAAAGATCTGAGCAACGCGATCGCCCTCAATTCGACCATGGTGAATTCTGCTCGCCTGTTGGGCCCGTCCGTGGCTGGCATACTGATTGCCGCCGTGGGGGAAGGAACCTGTTTTCTAGTCAATGCCATCAGCTATATAGCGGTAATAGCCTCATTGCTCCTGATGAAGATCGAGGGAAAGAATGTCAAGCCACGCTACTCAAAAGTCTGGCAGGAACTTAAAGAAGGATTTAGCTATGCCTCTGGTTTCGCGCCTATCCGAGATGTCTTACTGATATTTGCTCTCGTCAATCTTGTAGGAATGCCCTATGCCGTGCTTATGCCTGTTTTTGCTAAAGATGTGCTGCATGGCGGACCAAGCGCATTGGGATTTCTGATGGGCAGCATCGGTCTGGGCGCCCTGGGAGGAGCCTTATATCTGGCCTCTAGAAAAAGTGTGCTCGGCCTCGGCAAAATGATACCTATAGCCACAACTATTTTTGGTTCAGCGCTGATGGTATTTTCAGTATCAAGGGTATTGTTTTTTTCCTTAGGACTAATGCTGCTGACCGGCATCGGTCAGATGATTGTGATGGCTTCGAGCAACACCCTTTTGCAGACTGTTGTCGATGATGATAAACGCGGCAGGGTCATGAGTTTCTATACAATGGCCTTTATGGGGGCGACACCGGTGGGCAGTTTAATCGCCGGTTCTCTGGCCAGTAAATTAGGCGCCCCATGGACAGTATTTATAGGTGGGATAGTCTGCATTACCGGAGCTTTCTTTTTTGCCAGGAGGCTGCCGATATTAAGGGAATTGGCCCGTCCCATCTATTTCAAAATGGGGATCATCCCTGAAATTGCCATCGGCATCCAGAGCGCAACCGAATTGTCGATACATAGAAAATAATCGAAAAGGGGTCTGCTCTTGACTCTTGAGAGATATTAGAAAGGGCTTTATGACCGGCTTGCGAATACTTTTTCCTATTAACTTACGGCGTCACGGTATATGGATTTCCTCGCGTTAACTGTTCTAACCTATTTTTGGCTTCTGTGTCGCAATGTCATTCCGAGGCGATAGCCGAGGAATCTTGAACTCCCAACCGGTTGTTATTGAAAGATTTCTCCCTTCCAGCCTCCGTAGCAGGGCTACTGCGGAGGACGGGTCGGTCGAAATGACATAAAAAGCCAGAATTGGTGTTATGACACAACCTCTTTGGGTGGAGATTCTCTACCCATTATAGTTGGGGAGTTCATGGGATATGGGCTTGACTCTCCCTGCACTCTTTGGGACACTTTCATACGGAGTCCAGCGCTTTGATTTCAACGTCTTCGGATCTCGCTTTGCCTTTAATATTTCAATGCTATCCTTAAGCCCTTTATAAAGTCGAGACAACTCCAGCGCCATGCCAGCGATCTGAGCGACGGCCTGCACAAGGTTCACCTGTTCTAAAGTTGCCTCCCAGGGCTCAGCAGAGTAAACTCTTAAAGCCCCTATTGGTTTCTGACGCACGACCATGGGCACAGAGAAAATCGAGGAAATTCCCTCCTTTTGTGCTTCCTCAGGATATTGGATTCGAGGATCATCCATCACATCGTGAATGAGCACGGGTCCATTTTGTAGGGAAGCAGCAATGGAATGCATGGCGCTCAATGGACCCTTGTTGACATATGCCGCGCTCAAGCCATAATACGCGGCTAGCTCAAGTTCCTCAGTTTTCCGGTTGAAAAGAAGGAGAGCGCATCCTTTGGCCTCTAAAGCGGTCGTCACACTCTCCACAATGAGCAGGGTGACTTCTTCAGGATCCCTGGACATGGCAATTGCCTGGGTAATCTTCAAAATAGATTCGTAATTCAACATTTCTCTTTTCATGATTCCCTCCTCAATGAAAGGTTTATGGGATATCTCAGAGAAAGTTTTAAGACACCTTACTTATATATTTTGAATCAATGATACCGGTTCATGAGTTCATCTTTTGTCGGTCACCTCAGGAAGCCGGATTCCCTTTTCTCAAGCGCACTCGATACACCGTTTCTTCATCACTGACATACATCAGCTCATAGGGAAATGCCCGCAAGATCTTGAAGAGATCCCTTTTGGTTTCGGGATCATTCCCAACGATTTCAACGGTTTCACCTGGCTTGATTTCACGGAATGACTGCGAAATGTTTAAAAGTGTCACAGGGACTATCATACCCCTGAGATCAAGAATGTGGTCCACTGCCGATTGCATTGAAATGCCTTGAGAGTATTGTATCTTGTTTTTTTGAAGAAGACAGATTCCACGGGTAGCATACTGTAAGTCCCGGGTGATTGGCTATTTCGTCTCACTGTCTGCTCGACTTTATACTGTTAAGTTTAATTTAACATCTGTTAAACTTTGAGGCTGCCAAACGGACTATTTGAACATAAAGCCTTTTCAAAAAAGGACTTTTGTGAGAATTCGCAGGTATTATCTGCCGCCTGCAGGAAAGGCCATTTCATCGCAACGCCAGCAGCCCTGCTCACGAAGGTCTTGAAAAGGATCAACCCGTTTATCGCAGAGCCATCCGTACCCGTCCCTGTCCTTAAGATATTTGATGGGGCGGGTTGGCGTATGTCCGTAAAGATAGGTATAGTCGTCTATTCTTACTTGTGTGTTGTTTTCCATGATAACCTCCTCATCACAATAAAAGGGTTTTTCTCATTCTATTCTTTCATTGTATATTCAACGCATTATCCATGCCAAAAAGGGCGGGTAAGCAGAAAAAATCCGTTATTTACTAAATACTTGAAAATTCAAGAGGTTTTAAATAAATGGAATGGATTGCCATATGCGTCATTTTTTTATTTTGTTTATTATGTTAAAATAGTATTTAATATGTGTTAAATAGCTGTTAAGGACATATCCATGTTAGAAAAACAACTAAGCACCTACTGGGAAACGGTACTCAATACAATACAGGACGGGCTCATGATTGTGGACAGGGCCGGGACCATCCTATCCGTTAATCGTGCCTTTGAAGCCATAACAGGCTATTCTAAAGACGATATGATAGGAAGTCCTTGCTCGGCATTGCACTGTGATATCTGCGACATCGCTCGCGACGAAAACGGGGATTACTGGTGTGTTTTGTTCAGGACCGGAAGCCTGAAAATGCGAAGATGCACACTGGAGAGGAAAGACGGAAGCTATGTTCATGTTTTGAAAAATGCTTCCCTTCTCCGTGACTCCAACGGTAATACCATCGGTGCCGTTGAGACATTAACGGACATCACTGAGATCATTCAAAAAGAACACCAGATAGAAGCCTTTCAGCGTGAAATCCGTTCGCAGGACCGCTTTCATGGAATCCTGGGTTCTTCCGCTTCAATGCAAAGAGTATTCAGCATGATTGCCAGTGCAAAAGCTTCTGATGCGCCCGTGATCATTTTTGGAGAAAGCGGAACCGGGAAAGAGCTTGTTGCGGAGGCTATCCATGAGACCGGTGCTCGCAGAAGAAGGCCTTTTGTGAAAGTGAATTGCGCAGCCCTCAACGAGTCCCTGCTGGAAAGTGAACTGTTTGGTCATGTCAAAGGGGCCTTCACAGGTGCCTATAGGACCAGAAAGGGGCGGTTTGAGGCTGCTCAAGGGGGCGACATTTTCCTGGATGAAATCGGGGATCTACCCCTGTCCACGCAAGTAAAGCTGTTGCGGGTACTGGAAGAGAATGTGATTGAGAGGGTGGGCGAAAACAAGCCTATTAAAGTTGATGTGCGGATTGTTTCCGCTACGAATAAGGACCTGAAAGGACTCGTGGATAAAGGGCTTTTCAGGGAAGACCTTTTTTTCAGGATTAATGTGATACCGATTACTGTTCCACCATTAAGGGGACGCGTCGAGGATATTCCCCTGCTTGCAGAGACTTTCTTCAGGAGGGTTCGAATGAAAAGCGGAAAAGACATCCAGGGAATTTCCGAGGAAGCAATGAAAAAATTGGTGGATTACCATTGGCCCGGGAATGTGAGGGAATTGAAAAGCGCATTTGAATATGCCTTCGTTTCCTGCCAGGATTCTGTAATCCAACCCCATCACCTCCCTCCTCATATCTTGTGGGCGCAAAAAGACAAGGAGAGCCCCATATCTGTTCCTATTAACCATGATGAGATCAAGAAGAGGCAACTTTTAGATGCCCTTGAAAAGGCTGGGGGTAACCAGTCGGAAGCTGCCCGGATCCTGGGGGTTTCGAGAGTAACAGTCTGGAATCGGATGAAGAAATTCAACATAAATCTCAGGCGAGAGATCGGGGCTTGAAATTGGCGGCGCCGCTAAGTATGGATGGGCCTGATTTTTGAAGCACGGGTTTGGTTCAAGGGAAAGGTTTAATCAAGCTTCCTCGATTTTGCTTTTTTCTCGTATTATCATGCCTTTAGCATTGGCCGGATCTTCATGGCATTGCTGGCTTAAGACTGCTCCAATTTTAAGCCCGCGAGTTGTAGCCACAACATCCTGCATTTGGATTTTGCTTGACGAACAAGGGCATTTCAACTAGGCTCGCGAAGGCGATAAAGGGAGTTTTTATGAATTAAACGGAGGATACAAGAAATGAAAAAGCATATCAGCCTTTGGCTGTTTATGTTTTACAGTTTAATCATTTTGCCCGCAGCCTCATTTGCTACGGTTACGCATACGGTTCGTTCAGGATTTGATATCAACTGGTACTTTCATACGGATCTTACATCCTCTTATCCTAGGATGGGAAGTTTTAATGGATACTGGAAAGATTTCAACTCGGATGGGTTGCCGGATTATCTCCTGACGGTTCGGAAAACCGATAACCGTGATTACCGGATATTTTCGATTAATGCCTCTCCTACCGGGGCTGCTAAGACCTACGCCGCTGATAAACTCGCATCCCGAGATATGAATTCCACGGCCAACACTTTTGTTATAGACTCTATTAGAGTGGTGCCGTATACCGATGCCTCGGCTGACGGAGAATTGTATGTGGTCGGTACGGATTCACCGGATGTGACAGATCCCGACTATTCGTATACAAAGCTGATATTCAAGAAACTTAACAAAAACAACACGTCGCTGCCCACCATCGATGCCGCCACCTTTGAGATACTCGTCAATGATGATTATGCCCCTCACTGGCAATGGCTC
>CAZUHR010000213.1:0-6031 GCA_964620335.1 uncultured Desulfobacteraceae bacterium | reverse complement strand
GATATGAGGGCGCAGGATCTCTCAAAAGAAAAGGTGTTTCCAGACTTATCAATGACAAGAGATATCAAAAAAATAGCGCTATCAGTCGGCAGGTTTTTCACCCTTTCCAAGGCCTCAGACATATCAAGGTCTTTCAGGAAGGTGAATCTTAGGACATCTTCAAAAGATGGGATTTCCTTTATCATCAAATCCTTGACGATCACCCCACTGAGGGTCTTATCCACGATGACGAACATCTGTTTGATGCCCGGCTGTAGCTGTAAAACAACCTCGAAAGTGCCCTTTATGTCGAATGACTCTACGACCCCGGTAATCAGTTTATGGCCAGCCAGCATAGAGTCTTTGAAATCGTTTACCCCGCAGAAGACAACCGGTGTATCTGGAAAGAGCTCTTGGTGATGGGCGAGCAGGAACTTAAAGGCATGATCATCAGAGGAAATAACGACATCGAATCTACGATTCCTGTATTTATGCCTGTATAGCTCACGCAGGTTTTGAAGATGTTGCTCATCATAGATTCGTTTTGCGTCCATGTACTCAAAATGAAGGTCAATCTCTTGATCCGTAATGTGCAGGGCGGATTCTATCCCCTGGGTGATGTGATCAGTCCACCCAAGACCTTGATTGTAAGAATGAATCACAAGGATATGCTTTTTTTTGTCAGCACCTGAACTAGAGAAGGGGGGTGATATAACGCAAAGGCAAAGGATCGTGAACATCAGTGCTATCGCCCTATACCTTCTAGTATCTGTTTGTGCGCGGCCTGTTGTTTTCATTTCAATCCATCACCTAATAAGGCACTTTCAGTGAAACCCCCTCTCTAGAAGGCGAGGCTTCACTTTTTCAAAGGAGCGTAGCCTTGTGTCGAGCCTCGGCGAGCTCAGTCGAACCGCTCAAGCCATAGGTCCCCTTTGAAACCTTAAAAAAGGGATGTTGCCTCCTTCGCCCGCTTGCGCTCAAGGGGTTCTTTTTCTAACTCATTCACCACTTCCTCCAAATTCTTCATAGGTCGGTTTTCTACCTCAAAAAATCCTCCACTTATCATTAAAATAAGAAAGCCAAACCACACATGATATGACTTTGACGATGTCACATTCGGCAGCTCGGCTATCTTTTAAAATGGAAGCTATAGAACATATTAGGGTCAGCGCTAAATTTTAAGACCCGTGGCTTTCCGTCCCTATCTTACGATGGGTTTGGTTTTGATGAGACAATCAGCTTCCCAACAGAAAAGACAGAATTCTGTTAGGAGCACGGCTTGCACATTTTGAGGACTTTTCCCATGAGGCAAACTTCTGAAAAAAGGCTAATGGTTAAGAAGGATATTTTGATTCATTGAACGAAAAAAACCTGAAGAAGTCAAGTGAAGTCCGCAATCTCAAAGTTACTGATACCTGCATTACTGAAGTGGCACCGGATGTAAGTATACCATGCTATTTGTTGACTATTTTACGACCCTGAAACTGGATCCCATTTGCCTTATTCTTTATTTTTCCCGAATTCAAGTATAGCTGTATAATCCCTAATTCTCAAAGATTTTAGCATACCTCTGGTAGTCATAAAAATCCAGTCATGATAAATTTTAGGATATCTGTCCAAAATATGAAAATATCCTTCACCCCAAAAACCTTTGTCTGACTTCACTCTTGGCCCTGATTACAGCAGGTACCTGCCATCCTGGGCATGTTTTTGTCACGAAGAATTCATGAGAAATCCAGAATATTTCTGCACTTACCTTGCAATTTCATGGCAGTTAAGGATTGGCAGGCTGTACGAGATAAATCCTGATATTTCTATTAATCTAAGCGGGTTATATATTGTTTTCCTGTCTTAAGCTACTTCCTTTCTCAAATCCTTTTTTTATGTCCAGCTTGACATAAGCCAGCAAGGAACTTAGAATTTTTAATAATTTGACAGGAATTGAAGTGGCGGCTTTTTCAAGGATTCGTGTTCTCGGGAACACTTGAAAACCGCAAAAAAGAGATCATTAGAAAGGGAGGGAGGCTATGGCAAAGAGAGGAGTATTTATTCTGACGGTGGCTTTGGCTCTGGTGATGGGTTGCGCTCTGACGGTTTCGGCGTCCGACACCTTGATGATGGCTACGACCACCAGCACAGACAACACGGGTTTGCTGGATGTGTTAGCCCCTAAATTCAAGAACGACACAGGCATTGAATTGAAATGGACGGCCGTGGGCACGGGAAAGGCCCTGGAGATGGGTAAAAACTGTGACGTTGATGTGTTGCTGGTCCACGCCCCGTCCGCTGAAAAGAAATATGTAGCCGACGGTTATGGCAAGGACAGAACTGAGGTGATGTACAACGACTTCGTCTTCATCGGGCCGCCTGGCGATCCGGCGGGTATCAAAGGCATGTCTGTTGTCGAGGCGATGAAAAAACTGGCGGCCCAAAGAGCCTCATTTGCCAGCCGGGGAGACAATTCCGGCACCAACAAAAAGGAAATATCCCTGTGGAAAGAGGCTGGTATGGCAATACCTGATAAAGAGGAATGGTATGTGCAAACAGGGCAGGGCATGATAGCAACCATCAATGTGGCTACTGAAAAAGGTGCCTACACCATGACCGACCGCGGCACTTTTATCAAGTTCGCTGACAACCACGGTGGAAATCCTCCATTGATTGTCCTGGTGGAAGGAGATCCGGTACTGTTCAATCAGTACAGCGTTCTGGCCGTTAATCCGAAAAATTGTCCAAAAGCCCAGTACGAGCTGGCCCGTAAATTCTCCGATTGGATTACCTCGGATGCCGTCCAGAAATTCATCGGCGACTTCAAATTGCTGGGCAAGAAATTGTTCACCCCTAACGCAAAATAGCCTAAAAACGCATCGACTCAGGGGCGAAGCAGCGCCAGCTGCTTCACCCCATTTTGCAAGCGACCTATTCTTTTGTTGAAAGTGAACCTCTCACATATTTCCAGTCCCGCCCCAACGGGACTGCGGGGAAATTCAGTTTATGGATTACATTCTGAGCGGTCTGATCCAGGCCTTTGAGCTACTCTTCCAGGGTGACCCGGAAACCTATTCCGCGGTGAAAACCACGGTCCTTGCTTCCAGTCTCTCCGTGGCAGCCAGCATGGTCATCGGGGCCCCGCTGGGATTTTGGCTTGGTTACGCCCGGTTCCCTGGGCGTCGGCCTGTCCGGGTCGTTGTTGACACGCTGCTGTCTTTACCCACGGTAGTCATAGGGCTCCTATGTTACGCCTTCATGAGCTATCGGGGGCCGTTGGGCGGCTTGGAATTGCTGTTCACCATTCCTGGGATGGCCATCGGGCAGACCATCCTGGGACTCCCCATCGTGGTGGCCATGACTGCCACGGCGGTTGAAAATCTGGATTATCGTCTCAAACAGACCCTGTTAACCTTGGGTGCCGACCATCGCCAGATCTTGCTGACTTCGCTGTGGGAGGCCCGGTTCGCCCTGGCTTTGGCCGGTGCGGCCGCTTATGGCCGGATCGTGTCCGAAGTGGGCATTTCCATGATGATCGGCGGAAATATCAAATGGCACACCCGGACCATAACGACAGCCATCGCGCTGGAAACGGGTAAAGGGCAGTTCGCGGTCGGGATTGCACTGGGTCTCATACTGATGAGCGTGGCCTTGCTAGTCAACCTGGCCATGTATAGTCTGAAAAGGATGTCTGGCCAATGACTATGCCGCTTTATCAATTGGGAGATGTACGCCAGGTATACGGCGGCCAAAAGGTCCTGGACATCAATCGCCTGGACATCGAGGCTCGAACCATTACCGGCGTGACAGGGCCCAATGGATCGGGAAAAAGCACCTTGATGAGAATTCTGGCCTTTATAGAGGAACCGGCCTCGGGCCGGATAAGCTTTCAAGGGCGGCCTTTGTCACAAGTTGACCTGGACGCCCGACGCCACGTGACCATGCTGTCCCAGGAACCGTATCTGCTCAAGAGGTCTGTACGGGCCAACGTGTCCTATGGGCTGAAAATAAGGGGAATTAAGGATACACGCTCCCGTGTCGATCGGGCCCTGAGACAGGTCGGTCTGGATCCGGATCGGTTCGCGCATCGATCCTGGCGCGAATTGTCCGGTGGTGAGGCACAGCGTGTCGCTTTGGCCACCAGGCTGGTCCTTCAGCCTAAGGTGTTGTTGCTAGATGAACCAACGGCCAGTGTAGACCGTGAAAGTTCCGAACTCATCCAGCGCGCCGCACTGGATGCCCGTAACCAGTGGGGCGCCACGCTGATCGTTATCAGCCACCACCTCCCCTGGCTGCAGCAGGTAGCTGATCGCATCCTTTCCATAGACTACGGTCACCTGGTGGGGGTGCTGTAGATTTTCAATAAAAGAAGTACGGTCACTGAAATGATATACGGCAATCCTAATATACCCAACTACACCACCGTAAAATGAGACGTTGGTTGCAAAACAACTTTTGACAGTGAAATCAATTCACAGGTAAGGCCTAAACTTTGATAGTCTTATACAATCTCAAAATATTACCCATCTCCAAAATCTTTGATAAGTCTGAGTGTGCCACGAGGACTTCAAGATAGGATGGTTCCATATATTTTTGGTTGATTTCAGTCAAACCCAAAAAGAGGATTTATACCTTTTTAAGTCTTTCCAGAAGGCCAGTTTTTACGTGTTCGAGCAGTTCTAAAATCCTATCAAAATCATTCTGAAAATATTTGTTGTCTCTCATATCTTGAATGAGTCTATAATGAGATTGATCGCCTGTCTCTTGATTCAATATTTCTATAATAGCCTCCGAAGTCGTTGGGTTGGAAATTGATGCCATATCTCTCCCTAATAATCTTGCACTTGTACGCTCGTAATCAAAGTCATCCTCCATAAGGTCAGATTCTTCATTATATAAGCGATTTTCGTTTCCTGCCGCCAAATAGTTCCGGATGAGCAATAACAAATCCTCCGCATCATTTTTTCGAAGAGGATACTTGTCTTTCCATGCGATGATTTTCAAGATAGCGAGTCCAGGCAAAGAGGCAAAAGGTAATTCAAGTGGTGGGTCCGTATTCAACCTCACTAATATGGAATGCTTATAGGATTCATCAAAACCAAGGACATTCATCTCTGTTTCGTGCTCAGGAGGCCAGGTGAATAACGCTTTTTGATTTGCTACTCCCCCAAAAGGAATAATATCAACAGGGTTGCCGTTTGTGTGCTTGAGCCTTTGTGTCTCTTTTGTTGATGTGAAGTTCCCACCTTTCACTAAGCCTTCTTTAAACCTCGAAAACTCTTGCCAGTCTGAGACTTGGATGCCTAAGTCAATATCTTCAGTCGCTCGAATGGTTGGAATCCCATAGCCGGACTCCAGGATGATATCTCTAGCTGTCGCACCGACCACGAAAAAATCAATAGACAAGGTTTGGGAAACCTTTTCTATTTCCGTAAAAATTTCTAATAGTAAGCTATCAATCTTTCCCGATAAGTTGATCAATTGTTTGCTCATAAATAATATCAGCCGTTTCAATATTCCTTTTATCGCCTTTATCCATTAAATCGGCATAAATTAAGATAGGCGGTACCAGATTTTTATAGTTCCATTCGTATTCAAATTTCCAAAACACCTCGAAAACCTCGATGTTGCCTTTCGGATCTTTTCGGATTTTATTTTTCAGCATTAAATCACCAAGCGGCTGTCTCGTATAGATGGTAATCTTTTCCGGTTTCAAGTATCGGGTTAACATATTTGCGGCAACCTCACCGCCCCAGTAAGCCTGATATTCTTCAAGCTCCGCGTCTTTCCACCAATAAAAATTATCAGCTCTATACCTTCCTATAAGCCTTTTTGGTTTCAGCTCTTCGGGATAAGCATTGACCCATCGAATAAATAAGTTATGTGTATCGTTCAACCCACGACCTCGTTTTCCCATTTCATTTACATAGCCCATTCGTCGTAACTCCCCCAAAACCCAACCCACAGTCCCCAGCGCAACATCCGCATTTTTGGCAATTTCACGATAGGTCATATTTTCAAGGCCTTTTTTGCATAAGAGGGCAAAAATAACCTGCAACCCTGC
>CAZUHR010000212.1:0-6040 GCA_964620335.1 uncultured Desulfobacteraceae bacterium | reverse complement strand
TTAAATGTCTCCGGCAAGGAGGCAAGAAGGGATACATCTTAATGTCCGGATGTGCTGTTCCACCTCGAACCCCAATCGCGAACCTGAGAAAAATGATCGAGACTGCAAAGCTTCCGTTATGAAGAGGGGGACGTCCATAAGAAATTAAGAAATTAATCAAACAGATTATATCTTTCTTTTTTGGATAGTCGTTCTCCCAGGTCAACAGAATAACCATCGGTTGGTTGTGTGAGACCAAACAATTTTGCCATGCTTGTCATGCCCTCCCCGGGCTTTCTGACAAACCAATAACGGATTATTTTCAAATTTATTACGAAAATCTTAAAACGCCCATTTTTCCACCAAAAATGCCCTTCTAAGCCTTACTTCAGGTAGGTTTTCAGCTAATTAATCTGCAATTTTGAATGGTTGTCTCGCTCCGACCTTAGCTAAGTTTGATGAGATGATTTGCCGGCAGATGAAATCCTTGTGAAATCCTTTCACTCACATTAACAGGAAACTGGAAAACGAAAGGGTGTCCCGTTTTACTGAATAATTGCTTAACTCGCGTGGGGTACGAGTGCATTCTAATAATGCATTAACAAAATACCTAATACTTTTCATCGTCTTAAGTATTACTACTCAAGAGAGGGTATTGGACGTTGGACGATGGAATTTTAGAGGGATTTCACCTATGCGCCTCCGGGGCGCCAGCTTCTCCGCAGGCGAACGGGGGAAAGGAGGTCGATTGAAAAACATTTCGGTGTAAAGGGTGTGATGGTCAAGATTGTACGGATAGCAAACAGGTGTCATAAAAAAAGGGAGGGTAATTATGAAGAAGTTAGTGGTTGGTTTCGTGTTAACGATCTTGATGAGTTCAGTACTTGCATATATGGGGGCGCCCGTATGCGCAGAAGAGCAGCAAAAAAGGACTATCAAGCTCATCACTGCCACCTTCGGTTCAACCGCCTATTTGGTGGCGCAGCAACTTGCCACAGAAGTGAACAGGAAGCATCCCTGGCTTCGAATCAACGTTATAGAAGGGAAGCCGAACAATGTTCATGAACTTGCTAACAAGCCAAATCTAAGGATTAACACGGTCGTAGAATCGGCCACGTATACCAAATGGGCCGTAGGAAAGGGTATGCGCCCCGCCAAAGCGCCTTATCATGGTGCGAAGGCCCTGTGTTCAATGGCGGGCACCTTGTCTGTGCCCATACTTACCAATGACGAGAACATAAAGACGTTGCAAGACCTCAAAGGCAAGACGGTAAACCTCTTTGTCAAGGGCACTCAGGGAGAAAACACCATCAGCGCGCTTCTCAAACATCTAGGCATCCTGGATACCATCAAACGCGATTACTTGCCATTCAAGCCTTCGGTTGATGCGATGATAGACGGTCTGATCGATGCTACCGTCTCCTACGCCGTGCTGGTGAAGGATAATCCCATGAAGTACAGTCCTGTGTCCGCCTATATCGAGTTGCTAGAATCAAGAAAGTGCTATGTGATCGACATCCCCGTAGAACTGATGCGTGAGGCGTCAAAGGCCACGGGTATTCCAATCACCCCCATTAAGCTGCCTGCAGGGAGCATTGGGAAAGGTATACCGGCTAGAGACATGACCACTTATTGTACCTATATCTGGATGTTTGTTGATGAAGGCTTTCCTGAAGATCTGGCCTACGAGGTATGCAAGGTCTTCGCGGAGAATCTTGATGCGTTGAGAAAGACATCACCCGGGGCCTCATCCCTTGCCATTGATAAGCTGGCTACATCGGACCTTACAGCAGAGGAGTACCATCCTGGCGCTATTCGTTTTTTCAAGGAAAAGGGAATCAAAATCATAACGGAATGATCCGGCGTCGTCATGACAGCGATGCATGTGAAGGCGCCTGACTCGAGGTGCAAGGATAAGCATTGCTGGAGGCGGGAGTGTCGTTTTCTTGGCTTTCAAGCAGACGCGTGAATTCGGAAATTGGCATTGAGGCACAGGAGACCGGAGGATTTCGGTTGAATCTGGAGCTTTCGTTTGTCAGATACCGACTCACGCGTCCTATGAAGAAGGGCCCAAATTCCATCGCGGGGTCAGGGTATGGATCACGTGAATAAAGTGTCGTGCGGGCAAACAACTCTTTTTTTTATCAAGGGGATCTTAAGTGGTTGACAGTTTATTGCCCAAGGAAAAGAGAACCCTGACAGAGACTGTTCTGGATTGGATCATACTGCTATTGGGGTCCGGATCCGTCGTTTTCCAGATGATATCGACACGATATCTTTTTCAGACATTTAATGAACAGATCGTCATTCACCTTTGTGTCGGGCTCAGTCTGCTCACATTTGTGATGATGAAAACGGCAGTGGAAAAGCACGTCAGGCCCCGACTGTCGGTTTTTCTAGGGTCAGTGGCTGTTGCTGTTAGTCTATGGATACTTTTCTATTTGAATATCCGGTATTACGATCTGATTCAGCAGGGGGATCCCACCAGTCTTGATATGGCAACGGGTGTTGCACTGATCATCTTGTGCATCGGCTACACAAAAAAGTTCTTCGGCTACCCACTAGTAACCATTGCGCTTACTTTCGTGACATATACCCTTTTCGGGCACTATCTCCCGGGTCCACTCAAGGCCGGTCCCTATGAGCTGCCCTATATTGTCTCAAAGTACTCGGTAGGCTTTGAAGGGGTATTGGGATTTATCCTGGGGATCTCTGTGAAGTATGTATTCCTATTTGTGGTCTTCGGTTCGTTGCTCATGGCAACCGGGGCTCAGCGCTTTCTTTTCTATGTTGCACTCAGTGTTTCCCGCCACATCAGAAGCGGCCCCGTTATGTCAGCAATTCTACCCAGTATGCTTATGGGGACGATAACGGGAGTCCCTTCAGCCAATATTTTTATCACTGGAAGTTTCTCTATTCCTTTGATGAAAAAGGTAGGCCTGAGGCCTCATCAAGCTGCAGCCTACGAAGTATCCGCTTCTACTGGCGGCCAGATTATGCCTCCCGTTATGGGGGCTGCTGCCTTCGTCATGGCCGAATTTACCCAGTCCGCATATATTAAGATCGTGTTGCTTGCCCTCATCCCAGCCATTCTTTTCTATCTAAGCCTGGCCATTTATGGCCACCTGACCGTAATGAAAATGAATATTCGAGTCACAGAGGAGGCCATTGCAAGTGTTGGGTTCAAAGGGACACTGAAAACTGCTCCCATTTTTGTCATTCCGCTTTTTGTGATCACCGCCATTCTGGTGATGGGCTTCACGGCTTCCCAGGCAATTTTTTGGGGAATTTGTTCTCTCGTCGGGATTTCCCTGCTGCAAGGCGAGACCCGTCTGTCTCTTATGGGGTATATTAAGGCCCTCAGCAATGGGGCTGTACTTGCCTTCAAGATCTCAGTTCTGCTTTCTGTTGTGGGGCTTATCATAAGTAGCGTTGTCGTTACTGGGTTAGGGGTTAAACTATCTTATTTGGCGGCCGATTTGATGGGACAGAATTTGATCGGGAAACTGGGCTTGGTGATGATCACATGCATTATCCTAGGCATGGAAGTACCAACTTCGGCCGCTTACATCCTTGTAAGCTTCATCGCGGCGCCAATATTGATTAATGCGGGGGTTGATCTCTACGCAGCCCATTTTTTCGTCTTTTATTTTGCTGTGTTTTCTGTTGTCACTCCCCCGGTTGCCCCCGCTGCGGCCTATGGAGCAGCCTTGGCCGAAGGGAGTTATTTCAAAACAGCTATGGAGAGTTCAAAGCTCTGTGCCGCCGGATTCCTGGTGCCCTACCTGATCGTCTTCTTCCCTCCCCTTTTGCTGAATTTTTCCCAAAACTCAATTTTTGAAACGGTTCTGGGCTTTCTGATATGCCTGCTTATCATCCTGAACTTGCAGATCTCTTTTGTGGGATACTATTTCACCCGCTGCAACATCCTTTACAGAGTATATGCGTTACTCACGTCTTTTCTCCTCATCGGGTATCTGATAACTCACAAATTCCTGTTTATTGCTGCAGGCATAATCGTTTTTTTGGGTCTCACCTTCTACCAGGTGAAGCGTTCCCGTGCCAAACCAATGGCGTCATCACCACCCGCTCTGTCGGAAGAGTAAAGTGTGCGGCTTAATTGCCCCTTTTAATACCAACTGTGACTCACTATAGGAGGAACTAAGAGGAGAGAGATATGATCTTTTCATGACCGTGGCAAGGGAATATGATATCATTAAATCCTTTGTGGAAATTGTTTACGATGTTCTCCCGCGTTTTCCCGGCCTAAAAATAATCATGTCCCATTTCGGTGGTGGTCTGCCGGCCTTAAAAGGGCGGCTTTTAGCATGGCATCGACCGGATGACTTTTCCCTCCCTGATGATGTTCCACGACGGAGTGGCTTGGATATCAAGCTGGCTGAAGAACTGGGCCTCGTGGGGGACTTTGAATCCCGGGTGAGGAATGTCTATTTCGACTCAGCCGGATATGGGGGTTGGCTACCGGTCATCAAATCTGCTTTTGAAACCCTTGGAACCAACCGCGTATGCTTTGCAACGGATTACCCCTATGAAATGAACAACGCTAAATATGTGAAAAAGCATATCGAGAAAATACATGAAATGGAAATCCCAAAAGAGGACAAGGAAAACTTTCTGGGAAAAAACCTGAAAGAGCTGTTTCTGCTCTAACGGACTTTTCAACGGCGGTGAGCACCTGACACACCGCCCGTTGGCCGGGTATGCGTTGGATGCTGACCTTAATCTGACCTCGCAAGGTGAACCTGTCCATTCTCTTGCATGCGCGAATGTGGCCGAAGACCGGTTCTCTGAGCGATATGCCCTACCCTTTTACCGCCCAATATCATAAATTATTTTCCTTATCCCATTAATCACATGCTTCCAAGCGGCGTGTATTCCATTTCAAATGCCGTGGCCACGGCCTCATAGGTAATCTTGCCCCTGTGGATATTCACTCCTCTTTCCAGAGCCGGTTCCTTACGAAGGATCTCCGGAATTCCTCCCTCGGCCATTTTAATGAGGTACGGCAGCGTGGCGTTGGAAAGGGCATAGGTGCTTGTACGCGGCACAGCCCCGGGTATGTTTGTGACACCGTAGTGAAGAACGCCCTCTACAACATGAACCGGATTCGAGTGTGTTGCAGGGCGGGTCGTTTCAATACATCCCCCCTGATCCACCGACACATCCACAATGACGCTTCCTGGCTCCATTTTCTGAACCATCGCTCTCGTCACTAAACAGGGAGCCTTGGCCCCTTTGACTAGGACCGCCCCGATGACCAGATCGGCCCTCTTCACCGCCTCTGCAATGTTCAGGGGGTTTGAACTCAGTGTGGTGAACCTGCCGCTCAGCACCTGCTCCAGATACCTTAGACGTTCCGTGTCGATGTCAAGCACCATCACGTGCGCTCCCAGACCAAGAGCCATCTGGGCGGCATTGGTGCCGACGACCCCTGCTCCGATAATCGTCACATCAGCCGGACGAACCCCGGGAACCCCTCCCAGGAGTTTCCCTCGCCCGCCGTTAGTCTTCTCCAGGTACTGCGCCCCGATCTGGATCGACATGCGCCCCGCCACCTCGCTCATGGGAGTGAGAATCGGCAGGTTTCCATCGGGACGTTCAACGGTTTCGTATGCAATGCCGGTCACTCCCCTTTCCACCAGCGCCAAGGTGAGTTCCCTGTCCGCGGCCAGATGAAGAAACGTGAACAGGCATTGCCCCGGCCGCATGAAATCGAATTCACTGGGTTGAGGTTCTTTTACCTTAACCACAAGCTCTGCGTCCCAGGCCTCTCCGGCGCATGTAACTATTTTAGCGCCGGCGGCTTCGTACTCACGGTCCTCGAATCCGCTTCCCGTTCCTGCATTCGGCTCAACCAGCACGTTGTGTCCGGCATTGACAAGCTGTGAAACCCCGCCCGGCGTCATTGCCACCCGGTACTCGTTGTCCTTGACCTCTTTCGGTAACCCTATGATCATGGTGATAGCCTCCCCCTTAAAAATGAGCTGTTGTATCACAGAATAGGCCTGAAACGGCAAACCTGGTCCCTTGAGCCCCTCCA
>CAZUHR010000211.1:0-6076 GCA_964620335.1 uncultured Desulfobacteraceae bacterium | reverse complement strand
CTATCCTATCATTTTGTTGGGCAGCCACAGGGCCAGTTCCGGCCAGATACACACCGCCAAAATAACGAGTCCCTCAATAATTACAAATGGAACAACGCCCAGCAAAACATGGGACATGGGAATGTCGGGTGCAATATTTTTTACAATATAGAGATTAAGCCCCACGGGAGGGGTTACCAGGCCGATCTCGAGATTGACCGTCATGATGACCGCAAACCATATGGGATCAAAGTCCAATCCCTGGATTATGGGAAGAAGCAGCGGCGCCACCATCAGTATAACTGCCGCAGGCGGGATAAAACACCCCAGTATTAAAAGCAGGATATTAATGAGGACGATTATCCCCCATTTTCCAATAGGGATCTTTAATATCAGCTCTCCCAAGGCCTGGGTTGCATACAGATCGGAAGAGACATAGGCGAATAGCAAGGCTGAGGCCATGATCATCAATATCATGCTGCTTTCATTTAAGGCCTTAATGAATATCTTCCAGAGTTGTCTAGGCCTGTAAATCTTATATATGGTCATTACAAAGAAGAGAGAAAGAACAGCGCCCAACCCTCCGGCTTCACTTGGCGTGGCCCATCCCCCATATAGGGATCCCATGATCCCGAATATGATCAAGACAAATGGAAAGATCTTAATAAGGGATGTGAATCTTTCTTTCCAGGAAAAGGTCTCAACCTGCCCGCGGTCCTCAATATAATAAACGGCTCCCGGTTTGGCAGGAACCAGTCTGCGGTAATAAAAGATCGCCCCAACCCAGATACAGCTCAAGAAAATTTCAAGTATACCGGGCAGGACCCCGGCAATGAAACATTTACCGATGGATGTTTCAGTGGCAACCCCGTAAAGAATCATGGTGACACTGGGTGGAATAAGGATACCGAACGTACCTGCATGGGCAATCAATCCTGTGCTCAATGCAGGGGAATAACCACGTCTTCTCATTTCCGGAATTCCTATACCCCCTATTGCCGCTGCAGTCGCGGGGCTGGAGCCGCATAATGCAGCAAAGATACCGCAGCCAATCATGTTGGCAATCCCAAGGCCTCCGGGAATTTTGTAAAGCCACTTGTGCAGTGTTTCATATAGATCTTTGCTAGCGTTTGATTCGGCTATAGGTGCGCTGAGAAAAATGAAAAGAGGTATAGCTAAGAGTGCAAAACTGTCCATGCTGCCGTGGAGCACATATGGAAGCGTTGATAACAGGTGGGGAGAAAAGATCAAAACAAACACAACGGATATACATGACAGCCCTGCCCATATGGGTATGCCGGAGATCAGTAAAGCAAAAGCGCTTCCAAACAGGAGTATAGCGATTATATATTCGTTCATTTCGGGGTTTCCTTTCCAGAATGGTTCGCTATTGCTTTGGGTCTGAATCAGCCTCGGAAACCTCTATATCTTTCAGTTCAAACCTCTCTGTTTCCTCGGCAATTTCGCCTTTTCTGAGAGCTGTTATTTTGTTCTTTATGTACAAGATATACTGGAAAAAAAGCAGGGTCATTCCTAATGGAAGGAACAAATAGGGGATCCATAGAGGTGGACCCCACAATGATTCCGAATGTTCATTATTGATAACGGATTCCCACCACATAGGCCAAGCATACCACGCAAGTATCGCGGCCAGGATACAGGATATAATGGACACGACAATAAGCGTTATTTCTCTGGTTCTTGGGGAGAGGTGAATGACAACAAGGTCCACATTAAGGTGATGCTCGTTTTTCTGGACAAACGGGGCTCCTGTAAAAACGACAAAAATAAGTAAAAATACGGATGCCTCTATTTGCCATATGGTGGAAACACCAAATAACTTTCTTACTATAACCCCCTCTGTTACAATGAAGGCCGCTGCGACAAGAGACAGTGCCGCTATCCAGCCGGTAGAATAGGTCAACCCATTAATAACGCCGGTTAATATTTTTCCGAGCTTTTTCATAGTATTCCCTATCTTTCAAAAGATTCAATATGCAAGATGCCCAAATTGCATACGTCTCGCAGGGATTACCCCGATTTGACGTATACAATTGGGCAAGGAGCTGTTTCAGCATGAAAGGGGCCAAACTCCCTATTTCATGGCATCGAGTGCCAGATCCAGGAGCTCTTGCCCGCCTTCTACTGTCTCAGCAAAATTTTTCCAGGCCGTCTGCTTGGCAAATTCCAGCCAAGTATTGAACTCTTCTCCATTCATATAATGGATATCAACCCCGGCCTTGGTGTATGAATCTATAAGTTTATCCACCAGTGTTTTAAAGTTATTGTATATCCAATTTTGATGCATCCACTCGGCTGTCTCCAGAAATATTTTTTGCTGATCCGGCGTGAGCCTGTTCCATGTTTCCATTGAGATACACAAATTTTCCGCCATATACCAAATGGAGTAGTCTTTTGGTGCGTTAATATACTTGAGCACCTCATAGAGTCGATAGGAAACAAAAGAAGCAGAAGACGTCAGCATAGTATCAAGAACACCTGTCGAAAGTGCATGATAGGTTTCTGAAGAAGGCATACTGGTGACGGATGCCCCGGCCTTTCCCATCATAAATTCAAATTTTTTGCCGGCAGCCCTCAGTTTTGTACCTTTCACATCGTCAGGAACTCTTATCTGTCTAATCTTACTTCCGATTCCTCCATCAAACCAGGCCCATACAAGATTCTTGACGCCATTTTCCTCCATGAGGGAGTTAATTTTCTTGCCTATGGGTTTGTTTCTCCAGCTGATTCCCTGCTTGATATTGGCTACCGAGCACGGCATCAAGGTAATTGACAGTTGAGGAACCTTTCCTGACGCGTAGTCCAATGGAAAACATGACATATCCAGCGCTCCCTTACGCATAGCGTCCCACTGTTCTTTAGGCTTGAACAGCGATTTAGCCGGGTAATGCCGGAATTTGATTTGTCCGTTTGTTTTCTTGGTTACCATATCACCAAACACCCGGCCCAGCTTGTCCCGGACATCCCCGGCCGCGAATTGGTGGGAAACCTTGAGTACCGTTGTTTTGGCATCCGCCCGATCACCCCATGCCAAAAAGGCACATGCCAGACACATAATAATTACTACAGCTCCGGTTTTTCCTGCTTTTTCTATCATGGGTCCCTCCTTTGAATTTTAAGGTTACAAAATCCGGCGTTTTGCTTACCCCGCCGCTCTTTCCCCCTCTTTCGCGTCCTTGCTGGCATAGAGCCCCACAAGGGCCTTGCATTGCATCAAAAGATGTTTTTGCATTAATGATTCTGCTGAAGCAGGATTTTTTTTGCGAAAGGCATTGAGAAGGTCTCTGTGTTCCTTAATGGATTGATCGAAGCGCTCCGGCTGGTAGAGCTGTCTCTGGCGATGGAGCAAGATCTTTTGTCTAAGGCCGTTTATAACGCCGTTGAGGACCTTGTTGCCAGCCAGTTCCTGAATAAATGAGTGAAAGACATTATTTCTTTTCAGATAGGCTTCATGATTCCTTTTGCGATATTGCTCCTCAAGGTCTTCGTGGAGGGATTCGATCCTTTGCAGATCTTTTTCTTTCATCTTGGTGACGGCGAGCCGGGCACACGTTCCTTCAAGCACGCTCATCACTTCAAACATGTCATTGATTTCTTCTATACAGGGCTGGCTGATGTAGGCTCCCTTGTGGGGGATAAGATCAATGAGACCTTCTGATTTAAGCAGCCGGAGTGCCTCCCGCACAGGTGTTCTGCTCACTCCCATTGATTCACAGAGGGCCTTTTCATTGATTTTTTGTCCTCTGACCAGGAGCCCTTTGTTGATCATTTTTTGTATCTGAAGGGCGACTTCCTGGTGCAGGGTCCTTGGGCGTATTTTATGCATCGATTCTCATTTTACTGCTTTTTTATACTTTATAAATTATACATTATTTAATACAAAATCAAAATGCAACACAAATATGTATTTTCTTCTGCCGGGTTTGCAACAGATCTTTGATCGGGAATCTCTTGAAAATGCACAGCGAACGCCCTTCGGCCCTGAGCTCGTCGACAGGTCTTGCTGCAGGGAACTTTAAAATTCGCTTTGAAGTTTTTGTATGACTTGATATTAAAATTTTTTTCGTATATGTAATGCCGGTAACAATCAAGTCCAAACAAACAGGAGGATTTTTATGGAAGGGCCCATAAGGCTGGTCAGATCGGATGAGATAGCGGAATACAGAAATATAGAGCCGCTCTATGAATGGTCGGAAGGCAAGTCCTATCTTATAATTGACCGGGTTGCTTTTAGGGGAAAAACCGGTTCGGTCCTTTGTTATGTCAATCCGCCGGTCCACCAGGTTGGTAACCCGGGTTTGGATGCCTACCTGGAAGGGCTGGATAGGGTCTTTGAGAAAGGAAAGGAGCTTGCGTTTCTTCTTCTGTATGGTGCCAATGATCCGGTCCACGCCGGTGGCGATCTCAAAGAGAGCCTCAATAGGTTGGACAAGACCCTGGAAATCAAGCAAGAGAAGGAATCGGCAGGAGCAACCGCCGAAGATATAGACCGGCTTTTTGATTGGGCGGATAACCGCATAAAGAAAGGAATCGCCCTTCACGGGATTATCAGAAAAATTGCTGAGCATTTAAGGGTTGTCGCCGTTTGCGGGGGAGGGACCCGGTTCGGGGGTTCTGCAGAGATTCCCCTGATGGCTGATTTCATAGTCGGTGATTCGAGAAGCGGTATGTGTTTTAGTGAGGCTATGATCGGCATTGTTCCCGGGTGGTCCGGTGTTGCCAGGGCATTGGTCAAGGCCGGTCCTACCAATGCGGAATATATGGCCAAAACTTCAAAGGAAGTGAAGGCGGATCAACTTAAAGCAATCGGGATCTATAATATCGTGGTCGATGTTCCCTTTTCCTTTCCCAAAAGACAGAAAACCGATGACCCTGAAGGAGACAAGGCACGGTATCTGGAATCGCTGGAAGGACACAATCATGATACCGGACGGCTTTTATTCCCCAAAGGGCTTGAAATAGCCACATGTCCGGCTGAAGCAGTCCCGGTAATGGATGAAAGGGAAAGGATGACGTTAGCATCCAGGGAAGATATTTCTTCTGAGGTTGAAAGGAGAAAGAACCCGGAGAATTATGCAAGTCTCAGGGGGAAACCCTTAAAAGAAGTGAAAGAGGAAATCGTTAAGATCGGGCGACCTTTGGCGCCGCAATCCATAGACGCCTTAAACAACCTGCTCAAAGGTTACGATCCGTCCAAATTTGATGAAAATGCGTTTGTGAAGAACGAGGCGGATGCGGATTGTATGCTTTACAGGGATGCGAGATTCCGCGCAGGCCTGATCGCAACACTCGAACAGCGCGTAGCAGACTACAGGGAGGCAAAGTAAGATGAGGCAGTATTTTCAAAAGATGAGCCCCATTGGGCAGGCACTACGGGAGAATGAAAGAGAACGCGAAGAGGCGAATGCAGCAGAAATATCAAAGGTAGAAGCGGAGATCGCCGATGCCGTCGAGAAAAGAAAGCTCACAGGAATCCCTGCAGAAAAGATACATAAAAGAGGCGAGAAAACCGCTTGGGAAAGGATCGATCTTCTTGTTGATCCCGGTACATTCCTGCCGCTTAACAGCCTCTACGATCCCGAGTTCAATCAGGAGGGGACCACCGGCGTTGTAACCGGATTAGGCAAGATATCAGGGAGGTATGCCTTGATCATTGCCTCTGATAACAAGGTTCTTGCCGGCGCATGGATTCCCGGCCAGCGCGAACACGTTTTCCGTGCCCAGGATATTGCTGAACGCTTACACATTCCACTTGTCTGGATACTCAACTGCAGCGGAGTCAAGTTAACCGAACAGGAAAAGGTATATGCAGGAAGGCGATCGGGCGGGAGGACATTTTTCAGGCATTCCGAGCTGATCGAGAAGGGCATACCGGTAATAGTGGGCATGTATGGGACAAATCCGGCGGGAGGCGGATATCACGCCATCAGTCCGGCTATCATTTTCGCCCATGAAAAATCAAACATGGCCGTGGGTGGCGGCGGGATTGTCAGCGGCATGTCTCCCAAGGGACATTTTGATATTGAAGGTGCGGAAACGTTAATTGAGGCAACAAGGCAGTTCAAACAGGTTCCTC
>CAZUHR010000210.1:0-6152 GCA_964620335.1 uncultured Desulfobacteraceae bacterium | reverse complement strand
TGATGGACTTTTCCGGATGCGATTTGCCTGAGAGTAAGGCCTGGATAGGTGCCAACTGATTCTTCCCTTATTGAAGCATCGGCAGCCTTTCTGAATTTAAGAAACGGAAAAACGTTAAATATAAAGGCTATCTTAATTAGATCGAAAAGTTTTGTGATAAAATGTCGTCGGTTGATGTCTTTGTTTTTCATTAGTTGATAAAAAATATAGCATATTTGATAATACTGCAATAGAAAATAAGCAGATGTTTTCCCGGTCTCAGACCTTCAAAAGCTGAAGGACTTGTGCTATTCTATAAGTACCCAGGTCCCGGAAAATTTAGAAAAAGAGGATGCAATATAATGACCGAGAGAGATGAATGGGGCTGTGATCCCTCCGTGCAAATGATGCGAAAAGTGTTTTTAAGAATGGAGAAGGCTTACATGGCCATGCTGGAACAATCAGAAATTTCCTTTTTTGACGGCAGGCTCGGGCATGTCAGGGAGGTAGCAAGGGACATGTTCGAACGGACGTGGCCTCTTGTTTCTGAAAGGGGGATGGAACCGGTTGAAGAAGGAGCAGCTCGGCTTTATGTTTATTGCTTGGCGCGTTCGCTCGGTATGGCGGGCATTGAGGTTGCCAAAGAGGGTCTTCCCCATGATGAGGACTTGATATCGTTGATAGGAGAGGCTCTGCCGTGATTCAGTTAAGGCTGTTCGGTCGCTGTCGTATATACCATGATCCGGTGAGCCCGGTCCTAAGGGAACCGGCGCAGATCGGCTGGGATGCCTGGTTTCGAAGAATAGATTTAGTAACTCCGAGGCGGTTGAACGGAAATGAATTGCTGCGCAGGACACGAGGCTGGTGGACAGTTGAACCTTCAGAGATTGCTGAGGTGATTGAAGCGCATGGTAGTTTGGTTGTTGGTAATAAAGGCGAGCTTATGGTGGAACTGGAAAATCGGAAGGCAGCAGAAGACCTTTCAGAGGCTCTGTTGGAAAGATTTGGTGATCAGGTGCTTATTGCACCCTGAAGATTATTGGCCTTCCGGGGGATCCGGCTTTCTTGCACTTTTTTCATAGATTAAATGTTTTGGTAATTTTCATATGTGATGGCAAGATGGTTTCAAGTACCTTTTCGGCGATGCCAATTTCCTCAAGGTGTTATCTATTCCTTCTGGAGTGGATGGCCAAATATATTCGGTTCCGCAACGAGCCTGCAAATTCCCATTAAGTCTGTGGCCTAAACCGCATATATTTGGCCACGGCAGAATTCGGTGGTATTCTTTTTGAGATAACGCCTTTCGGAAACCCACACCGCCTCAAGAAAAATGAAAGAATCATTGTTGATGCCAAAACTTTTTAACGATACCAATGTTTTATATAAATAAAACAAAACAGCTGTCAGGGCTATTTGACATCATGCTGAGGAACCTCTCCCTCAACAGGCGACAGGTGTGTCAGATAGCCGCCATGGCCGGATTGGCTTTTTCGGTTGTTTTGCCTTTCAAGGCCGATAATGCTTCAGCAAAAGGGAAAAAACCGTCTAGAAAAAAGGAAACAGTCATGAGTTTAGATCCTCCTGTTCAAGATGGGACCGTATCTTTAGAAAAGGTTATTAAGCAAAGAAGGACTGTAAGGTCATTCGGGAAGGTGCCGGTTAGCAAGCAGCAGTTTTCCCAGATTCTTTGGTCTGCCCAGGGGATTACAGAAGATGGAGGTTTCAAAAGGGCTTCACCGTCCGGAGGAGCCCTGTATCCTGCGGATGTCTATGCAGTGGTGGGGAATAATTGCATTGAGGATATGGGCGCCGGTGTTTATCATTACCAGCCCAAGCACCATTCTGTCACGAAGGTTGCTGGAGGGGACAGGAGAAATGATTTGGCAATTGCATCTTTAAGTCAAATGTGGATGGCAGGGGCGCCGGTGCTTTTTGTTATAACGGCCGAATATCTGCGAATCACATGCAAATATGGCGATAGGGGTATCCGATATGCCCTTATAGAGATAGGACATATAAGCCAGAACATCTTTTTGCAGTGCCAGGCCCTGGGGCTTTCAGCAGGAATCGTAGGTGCATTTGATGACGGGAAAGTGGCCAGATCGGCAGGCGTTTATAAAAATCACGAACCGCTTGTTATCTTGCCGGTTGGATACCGTGAGTAGATATGAAACCTTTCATGCTTCCGCTTCACTACTTGCCTCTAAAGCCATAGCGATCTTGGTTTTGAGCTCTGTCAGATCAAAAGATTTTATTACATAAAAATCCGCGGCAATAGATTTCATGTCCTCTTTAAACGTATCATAGGCCGTGCATAGAACAACGGGCAGGTTGTAAAACTTATTCCGGATATCCTGCAATAAATCCAACCCGTTATAATCAACCATCTTGATATCCAGTACTACCAAATCGGGTTTTTCTTTCTCGATTTTTTCCAGCAGTCTATGACCGCTGTCGGCGGTAATAACTTCATAGCCCGCCTCACTTAATTCTTCTGAATAGAGATAGCGGATATGCTCTTCATCATCGACAATCAATAGTTTTGCCATGAGCTTTTCTCCCAAATTTCATGCTTTTTTCAGCCTCTCCTTAAATCCTAGGAGGCTGTCGGAAAACCCCCATCTACTTCGTTATCCTCATCCCTCGGGATTTCGGATGCCTTGTATCTGGAGATTTTCCATCAGCCTCCAAAAGAACCGGCTCTCCGGCAGGCCCCTAGGGAGGATTTATGCGCCTCTGGAATGTCCCCCGTTAGCGGGATTGCAGGGAGCTTTAACCCCGATAAAACACCTTCTAATTCGAATATGTGCCGTGAATTTGTAGTCTTTAACATACTACAAAGCTCTGAGATTTGCAAACCATTGAAAATTAATATGGGTAGTCGATAACTACAAAATAGACCCGTAAAATCTTAATAGACATAGAACCCCTTTCCTGTTTTTATACCGAACCATCCTGCATCGACATATTTTTTCAAAAGGGGGCATGGCCTGTACTTGCTGTCGCCCAATCCCTTGTGCAGCACTTCCATAATTGCCAGACAAGTATCCAGACCAATCAGGTCGGCCAGTGCCAGCGGACCCATCGGATGATTCATCCCCAATTTCATAATCTGATCTATATTCTCTGCCGTACCAACTCCCTCGAAAAGTGCGTAAACAGCCTCGTTGATCATTGGCATAAGTATCCTGTTGGCTATAAAACCCGGAAAGTCGTTGGCAGGAACCGGGGTTTTTCCCATTCTAAGTGCAAGATCATACGTTACTTGAAAAGTCTCTTGTAAGGTTCCAAGACCATTTATAATTTCCACAAGCTTCATCATGGGAACGGGGTTCATGAAATGCATGCCTATTACGTTTTCAGGCCTTTTTGTAACGGCAGCGATTTTTGTAATGGAGATGGAAGATGTGTTAGAAGAGAGTATAACACCTTCCTTGCAGCATTCGTCCAGATCCTTGAAAATTTGCAGTTTAAGGTCCTCGTTTTCCGTAGCGGCTTCAACCACGAAATCGGACTTTACCATATCCACGATTGAAGTAGAGCCCTCAATTCTGCCCAATATGGCCTTTTGATCTTCTTTGGTAATCTTTTCTTTTTTTAGCAAACGATCAAGACTCTTTTCAATGGCAGAAAAGCCGTTTTCCACGAATTCATCCCCGATGTCGTTCATAACCACTGATAATCCGCTGGCTGCTGCCACCTGTGCTATTCCCGAACCCATCTGCCCCGCACCGACAACTCCTAAGGTTTTGATCTCCATAGTTAACCTTCCTCCTCAATAGTTTATGGTTTTTCCTTTGTATTAGGTATATTATTAGTAATATGAAACCTAATAATTAGCTTTCAAAAGGGCGATTGCTAATGTCCGAAGGTCATACGCCCTTGAAATTTACATGGAAACTTGTAAGATCACAACAATAAAGTTAAGGAACAAGGAATGCGCAATCCCGAAATCGTGATATACAACCATCCCAACCCTGAAATGAAATCGTTTCTTACGACTGTCGAAATCTCAGCCCTGCGTGTGGAACACTTTAAAAAGCCGCTGAACAAGGATCCGAAAGACAGTCTGAAAAAACAACTGGGTGTTATAGGAGCACAGATTGTAAATGAAATCATGTTGATTCCGGGAGTCAAGGAGATGACAATCAAGCCCAAAGAAATCCTCATAAAAAAGGAAATATCATGCTCCTGGGAAGAAATCGAAAGTCCGGTTACTGATATTTTAAAAAGGGCCCTGAGAAGGAAGCAATTCAAGGTGATCAAGGGTTAGTTGATCGGATCAATGGCCAAACGGAAGCTGTAATATTTGATTTTTTAGGTAAAAATTTTTATAATAATGGATTATTTTAAATTAGAAAAATGAATCTGAAAAGATACCTATTGCTGATAAATATCTGTTTTACGGTGCTCATACTTTGGGTGGCATCAAATATTGTCCTGACCTGGGCATCAAAGAAACAAAGTACTAGCTTGCCTCGGATCAGTCAGGAGAAACCCACGAGCTCAGTTGCGACATCTTCGGAAAGCTTAAAAAAAATTCAAGATTATCAGAGCATTATTCGTTATGATGTGTTTGATACAACAACAGGCGGACCGGCTGTTCCGGTCACAGAAGAGAAAACCATAAAGTCTACAGAACTTGACCTTAAACTAAAGGGTACGGTGGTAGGGGAAAACCGGAATTCATATGCCATAATCCTTGACGGAAAAACCAACAAAGAGGATCTATATTACTTGAATGATATTGTCCAAGGGGCTCGTATTGTTCAGGTTTTAAGGGATCAAGTGGTTATTGAGCTGAAAGGCGTTAAAGAAGTTTTGCTTATGGAAGATATAACTGAGACTACAGCTCCGGTAAGGCCTGAGAAAAAGAAGGAAGTGCCCAAAAAGAGGAAAACAAGGAGACGTCCCGTAAGAAGGAGATAGGATTTAAAATAAAAAACAAAAATGTTGGGATAGGAAAATGAGCCTAAAAAGATATAAAGGCAGGCAACTGCTTCTTCTGCTGACCCTGTTTTTTTTGATATTTTTTATCGGAAACAATGCTGTCGCTGAGGAAAACGAACAACCCGGACTGAGGCATATGCACGGGACCAGACCTGGATCCGTCACAATGAATTTCAAGGATGTTGATATCCGTGTGCTTATCAAGTTTATAAGCGAGTTGACAGGCAGAAATTTTCTCGTGGATCCCGCTGTCAAAGGGAATGCGACCATCCTTTCACCACAGAAGGTAACAATTGACGAGGCCTATAAGGTCTTTTTGTCGGTCCTGGAAATCAGCGGTTACACAACGGTGCCGGCAGGCAAAATAATTAAGATTATTCCATCGGCAGAGGCCAAGGAAAAAGCCCTGGAAACGCTTCGTGAAAAGGAGGCCATGCTCCCGGAGGACAAAATCATTACCCAGCTGGTACCCCTGGAATATGCGAATGCCGATGAATTTGTCAAGTTGTTGCGGCCTCTGGTTCCTAAAACAGGCCTTTTGATCTCCTATCCTGAAACAAACACGCTGATCATCATTGATGTCCTGTCCAACATCAACCGTCTGATCAATATTATTAACGAGCTGGACATTCCCTGGGATGAGGAGGAAATTAACGTTTTCGCACTTGAATACGCAAAGGCGGAGAAACTGGCGCCGAAACTGTTAGACGTTTTCCAGAAGCGGAAAAGGGTGGGCAAAAAGACCGTTATCACTGATACCGTGAAGATCATCCCGGATGAAAGGACAAATTCATTGGTGACCCTGGCAACTGAACAGACCACTTCCACTATAGAAATGTTGATACGAAAATTAGATATCAAACAGATGCGGCCCAGGGAAAACATCCATATTTATTCTCTGCAACACGCTGTGGCAGAAGACATCGCAAAGGTACTCCTGGAAATCCCGGCCAAGGCTGAAAAAGGCAGTAAAGGCAAGGCGCCTGTTCTGTCAAGAGAGGTTCAGATATCGGCGGATAAGGCCACAAACAGCCTCGTGATAATAGCCGACCCGGATGAATACCTGATTATTGAGGGCGTCATTAAGAGGCTGGATGTTTATCGAACCATGGTCTATGTGGAGGCCCTGATCATGGAAGTAACTGCCTCAAAGGCACTGGAACTGGGTGTTGAATGGAGGTTGGGGAACGAGTATGAAGGAGGTTACGGGGCCGGACAGAAAG
>CAZUHR010000209.1:0-6185 GCA_964620335.1 uncultured Desulfobacteraceae bacterium | reverse complement strand
TTGGATCTTTTCCCCTGCCTTCATGGAAGTAGGTGTGAAGTATTTTCTTCACATCGGTTACTGCCAGGACTTCGGAAATGTCGTCTACAATCCACTCCATTTGTTGCGGCAGGTCTTCTAAGGAAACGAACTTGAAAACATCTCTCAAAATCCCTATTGTTCGTGGGATATGGTCGTAGGCCAATTTTCTATTGAAACCGTCACTCGATCGGGTCCGTGCGGCAAAAAGTCCGTAGGTGATAGTCTGTGAATATAGGTCTGCAAACTCCTCTTTTGAAAGCCCGCTTATGAGATATTTTTTGAATGCCTCGTAGAAGCCTAAGATAAATCCTTTCCTATGTTTCTCTCCCTCCTCTAACTCCAATGCAACGACTTCGTCCCTCAGGAACCGGGTTCGCTTGGCAAGTTCAACGGCTAAAGACCTGGCATTGTGAACCCTGGGCAGGGAAAACGAGAAGAATTTTTCAAGGAGTTTCAAGAATTCGGGTTCTTTTTCAACAGGAGGAACCGTTTTGAGCAGATGGGCAATAAAGGGCCTGGCGACTAAGGCCTTTTCAATTAAGACGCCATCGCGGTAGAGCCGGAATTCAAAGAAATTGGTCAGGATCAGGTTGGGGAAGGTGTGCCTGTAGCGTTCTAACTGCCGGGAATGTTCTATATGGTCCAGATTTTCAATTGTCGGGGCCTTGGCCTCTATATAACCGACAATATGTTGCTTCCCGTCCCAGACCCTAAAATCAGGATTTCCGGCCTCGGTCTTTTTTGGGAGTGTGGTAATGTGGATTTTTTTCTTGCCAATGGATTCTGCATATTGATTGAGGAGTCCACCAAGAATCGAGTAGTAGCTCTCTTCTCTGGCATCTCCCTGTTTGGCAATTTTAGAGATCTTTTTGAGGTATTCTTTCAGCACGCTGGCTCGCCCCCGTATGATAGGGACAAAATATATTTTATTGATTTAATTGTCAATATTGTGAGTGACTGGTAATCTTCATTAAAATTGTTTTGATAGTAAATTGAATTGAAATTAAGTGAAGTTGTTGACATGATATGATCCTTTGATGGAAAGGATTTTGAGGTCGAATATATGAAAGAAAAACCTGCATCAGTAGTGGTGGCCTTAAGCGGAGGTGTGGACAGTTCCATGGCCGCGGCCCTTTTGAAAAATGCAGGTTGGGACGTCCATGGCCTCCACTTTGTCATTACTCCCTATCCCCCGGCGGATAAGTCCAGAATAAATACCTGCGAGCGGATTGCCGAATACCTTCATATTCCCCTGAATGTTATTGACCTAACCGAGGTGTTCGGTCGCAAGATCATTGATCCTTTTGTCGGTTCATATCTGAAGGGATTTACACCCAATCCCTGCATAATATGTAATGAGGTGGTGAAATTCGCGTACCTTCTCAGATACGCGGAGGAAAATGGCCTCCGAAATGCGGCAACTGGACACTATGTCAGGGTTAAAACAGCTAACGGCGGTATCTGTGTGGAACTCTGGAGAGGAAAAGACAGAGGCAAGGACCAATCCTATTTTCTTCACCGCCTCAGCCGGAATTGTCTTTCGAAAGCGTTATTTCCTTTGGGGGATATGACCAAAAAAGAGGTAAAGGATCTGGCCTCCAAGATGGATCTACCTGTTCAATTGAGGCCTGAAAGTCAGGAGATCTGTTTTATTGCGGAAAATGATTATCGTCTTTTTGTTGAAAAATACGCTGGGGTGGTAACGAATAAGACGGGCAATATCGTTGATGGAGCAGGTGAGGTGCTCGGGGAGCATGCGGGAGTATACAGATATACCATTGGCCAGAGACATGGCCTCGGCATTGCCTCATCCAGGCCTTATTACGTAAAGGAAATCAGGCCGGAGACAAACGAAGTAATGGTGGGCAGGAAGGAGGACCTTTATTCAAACACGGTTGATGCGGAAGGGTTTAACTGGATTTACAAGGAGCCTTCTCAAAAACCTGTTAATTTACAGGCCCAAATCCGTTATCGTCAGAGTGCCGAGCCGGGCCGCCTGGAGGTGGTTTCTTCCGACAGGGTGAGGTTTACATTTGATGAACCACAATGGGCCGTCACCCCTGGGCAGGCCCTTGTCTGTTATAAAGGGGAACGCGTCATAGGTGGAGGGTGGATAACAAAGGGGTTTGATGTGTGAGGCGTGAACGGATTTTCCCTTTGTTAATCCCCCTATTTATATTTTTCCATGATTCTTGCAAATCCAGGAAGGGCCCCTTTGATTTTTTCATCCCCCACACAGTAAGCAATCCTGAAATGACCCGGACCACCAAATGCCGAACCGGGTACTGTCAAGATATTTTCCTCCTGCAATGCATGTACAAATTCCACATCATCCGGAATAGGGCTCTTGGGAAAAAGGTAGAAGGTACCCTCAGGCAGGTCAAAATCATAACCAGCCTCTTTAAGACCGTTCGCGAGGATATTCCTCTTGTTTTCATAAAGGCTTACATCAACGCTATCGTTCAACAAAAAAGGCATTGCCCTTTGCATTAAAGCAGGTGCATTAACGTATCCAAGGATTCTATTGCACATACTGAGCAACTCGACAATCGTATTTTTTTCAGAAATCATTGGGTTTATGGCAATATATCCTATGCGTTCCCCGGCCAACGACAGGTCTTTTGAGAAAGATGTTACCAGGACACTTTCCTTATATGCATCAAAGATAGATGGGCAGACACATCCGTTATATACGATCTTGCTGTAAGGTTCATCTGATATTAAGTAAATGGTCTCCCCGTATTTTCCGCTAAGCAGGGTCAATAATTCTCCCAGCTTATTGAGCCTGTCCTTTGAATACACCTTCCCCGTCGGATTATTGGGATTATTGATCAGAACGGCTTTTGTTTTGGTACTGATAGCATTTTCAATGCTTGGGATATCAAGTGAAAAATCGGGTTGAGTGTTTACGGTATTTGGAATACCACCATTATTATCGATGTAAAAATTGTATTCCATGAAATATGGTTTTAGGACAATAACCTCGTCACCCGGGTTGAGAATTGTCTTCAAAAGGACATTTAGAGCCCCGGCCGCTCCAACCGTCATGACTATATCCTCAGGACCAAAGGAATGACGGTTTAGGTCCGTCAGGTATTCTGCTACCGCCTTCCTTGTTTTAAGGAATCCGGCATTCGGCATATAGCCGTGCATGCCCGGAGCATCTTCTGACAGCAATTTTCTAAGGGTTTCTTTGAGTTTGGCGGGAGGGTCAAGGTTCGGGTTTCCCAAACTGAAATCGAAGACATTCTCCGGGCCATATTTTTCCTTCCTGATGGCACCTTCCTCAAACATCTTCCTTACCCATGATGCTCTTTCTAGTGCGTTGGTCATTTTTTCTGAAACAGACATTTGCCGTTCCCCCTCTTTTTATAATTTGCAGTAAAAAAAAGGCCGTGGAGTTTTTCCACGGCCTTAATAGAAATATGGTTCTATTTAATCAGGGCCGTGGACACACACCTCCCCAAAAAAATAAAAACCAAAATAGCCTTTCGCTGAAATGTACGAGTTGTTAGTCATTACCTAATTACCCCATAATCGGTAAGTATATTAAAATAATAAAAAAATGCTTGTCAACAAAAAAATACTGTAAAATTTTAATTAGGGTAGTATGTAGGTAAAGAAATCGTTCACTATACAAACAGGTTCGTGCCGTATAATGACAAAAACATTCAGGATCATAACTTTAGGGTGCAAGGTGAACCAGTATGAGTCCGTTTATATGAAAGAGGAGTTGACTCATGCCGGATGGTGTCAGGCCGACGATGCGGAGAGAGCAGATGCGGCGATAATAAATACCTGCATTGTTACACAAAGAGCTGCTCATCAGTCAAGGCAGGAAATCCGAAAGGCAATCCGAGAGAATCCCGGTGGATTGGTTGCAGCTATCGGCTGTTATGCACAAGTTTGTCCTGACGAGCTTTTGGGTATACAGGGAATCAGGCTTATTGCAGATAACAGGGCAAAGGAAAAACTCACCGAAGTCATTTTAAGTATGGAGAATTCAGAACAAAGGTTAGTTGTTTTAAAAGACTTTGAATCGAAAATGGCCTTTGATTTTCATCCTATAGGGCGTTTTCACGGCCGGAACCGCGCCTATTTGAAGATCCAGGATGGCTGTGAGTCTTTCTGTTCGTACTGTATCGTAGCTTTTGCCAGAGGGCCATACAGGAGCCTAGCGCCTGAAAAGGTTCTGTCCATGATAGAAAGCTTGGTCAGAGAAGGTCACAGGGAGATCGTTCTCACCGGCATCCATCTTGGAAAGTATGGTGTGGATTTAAACGGGAATATGAATCTTAATAACCTGCTTCTTGCTATCGGCAGGCAAGGTTTCCCGGTCCGTATTCGGCTTAGCTCAATCGAACCCAATGAGATAGATCAGGATCTTATTGAGATGGTAGCCTCTTCCAAATGGCTTTGCCGGCATTTTCATATACCCTTACAAAGCGGGGATGATAAAGTACTGAAAAGAATGAATCGCGATTATGCTACCAAAGAGTTTGTAAAGCTCATTAGGTCCATCCATGCTTCAATCCCACTTGCGGCGATCGGCGTTGATGTTATGTCCGGATTTCCAGGGGAAGATTCCGTGGCACATCAAAACACATGCTCCATTATAAGAGATTTGCCGATATCTTATCTCCATGTCTTTCCCTTTTCAGCCCGTAAAGGAACAGCCGCTTTCGATTTTGATGGCCGGAATGATCCAGGGGTTATTAAAAAAAGGGCCGCAGAGCTGAGGGCAATCGGGCAGGACAAGAGGGCTGAATTTTATGACATCTGCCTTGGCAAAGAATTTCCAGTTCTTGCAGAGGGGTGGTATTCGGAAAAAGAGGACATGATGAAAGGCACAAGCGACAATTACCTGCCGGTCTTATTCTCTTCTGTTAACGATCTAAAAGGACGGATTGTGCCTGTGAGGATTGAGCGTATCGAGAATAATAAAGTAATCGGTTCTCCCGTTTAAAGTACCACTGTCAAGCGAATATTTTCTCCCGTACAAGAAAAACTGACATTTTGTATTTCCCGTGCCTTGCTCATGCCCTGAACGGAATGTGATCCCGGCTTCAGACAGGTCAAAGAGGCGATTCTGACAAAACTGCATGGGTTGTCCACCACGATCAGCCCTTCTTGCGTGGAAACAGGATTCTCTGCCCGTCCCTTGCTTCCCGGTGTATCGAGCCGAATCGGTTCTGCGGCAGATTTACCTCATGGGTCCCCTAAAAGCAGGAGTATCAAGGACGGGATTGGGACCTTGGGCAAAGGAGGAGGAGGGGGAGGAGCCGGCACAGGCTTATCAAAGTAGATATCATAGTGAGTACCTCGATAATCGGTCCAGGCCACGCGGGGTTCTTCCACCAGCGGCGCCGTTGGATTCACGCAGATCGCGGGCCGGCTGTAGACGCTGCTAGCCCAATTGGCCTCGTTAACCAGGGTCGCCTTAGCCCAGGGCAACGGGGAGGTAGCATCTGTGTAGCTGTACAGGATGTCATATGCGCACCACCAGGCGGCGTGGTAGCGGCCGCCGCTGTCGCTGACGGTGAGAGCCACGCTCTTCTCGTTGTCCCACTCCCTCGGCAGCGGACTGCTAGGGGCGTAAGAGGTGCCGCCGTTCGTGGAGTAAGCGCAGAAAATGTCGGTCTGGTCGCAGACTGATAGCGTATATGCGACCATCACCGTCGAGACACCGACGGCAGCCGCGACGGACGGATGCCAGGCGCCATCGTCCGAGGTGGTCAATTGCACCGGGGTGTTCCACGAACTACCGTAATTGGTGCTGCGCGCCACCCATACCTGCGTGGCCCAAGCGCTGCCGGACCAGCCCAGCTTCTCGAACGCGACGAACAGCCCGGCGGTCCCGTAAGCGATGTCGGGACGGGTCACGAACGATGAGGTCTCCGCGGCGCCGGTGATGTTCTGGGGCTCGGCATAGGTCTCGCCATAGTCCAGGCTGCGCGTGAACATCGCGGCATAGTAGTCGATGGCGTACGCGGAGTAGGTGAGGTAGACATAGAACACGTCGTAAATCAGATTGTCCGTACAGATGCGCGGGTAGATATCATGAGTCCCGGTGATGCTGAAGTATTCTCGAGTGCCGTACCAGAAACTCCTTGACGAAGTGACATCCGACAAGCGGTTACAAGCTGTTTTATCTGGTTATTGCG
>CAZUHR010000208.1:0-6188 GCA_964620335.1 uncultured Desulfobacteraceae bacterium | reverse complement strand
ACCCTTAAGATCGAGGCTTGATAGTGATCAGATGTTTGAACTGCCCTATCGTGAAGCCAAACAGCAGATCATAGAGCAGTTCAATGTGAAATATATCAGCCATATGCTTCAACAAAACGGCGGTAACGTCACCCGGGCGGCCCGGCAGTGCGGTCTTGAACGTCAATCTCTTCAGCAGATTATCAAAAAGTGCGGTATCGACCCGAATGATTTCCGGATTAGCTAGTCGGCTTTTTAAAACACATTTAAAAGTGAATGGGTCATAGTAATCTCTTTTCAAAAGCGAAAAAACGGTGCAAGAAGCCACTGGCACCGCAAGAAAAAACTGCACTTGACCTAAGGGCTTAATTCTATTGAATATTATCCGGAGCGACCTGTTCCTGTGCCATGGCGGCCTTTCGGTCATCGTCCCCCCTTCGGCCCTTCTATTCGAGGAGAGGGCATCAGCTTTCCCAAAATATACCATGAAATCAGAACATTAAGCCTTTCAAAAAGGAATATCCACCCTTGGCATAATGCTTGCTGTTAGGAAGGACAAGGATGATGCAATCTTCGTCATCATTTCATGGGTTGAAAAAAAATGTGGAATGAGAACTAAATAGAGGAGGATATATCATGGAACATGTAGAAAAGAGAATGGGATGGGAGATTGCCCGGGAAATTGAGGAGGCGAAACCTTCCATAATGGAGAGACTCAAACCGGACAGAAAGGCCTTGATGGCCGCATTATGGGGATTTGCCGCTTTTTTTGCGATTTTCCTCATCAGCTGCTGGCTCGCGGGAAATCCTTTTGAGGGGACCGGCAGGTTGCCCTCCGAGATCGTCAAGGCCAAGGGATGGGTGGGGACAAACGAGTGGACCATCTTCTGGTGGGTCGTTGTTCTCGCCATCCTGCTTGAATTCCTGGACGCTTCGGCGGGCATGGGCTATGGCGCGGCCATGACCCCTTTGCTGCTGGTTATCGGATTTGATCCCTTGCAGGTGGTCCCGGCCGTAATGATCCAGCAGGCCACGGCCGGTATTGTGGGTGCCTTTTTACACAAGGAGTTCGGCAATGTTGAATGGAAATTGAAGCCCATGACAGAGCCGATCAAGCTTTGGCTGATCATTGCCATAACCGGATGCATTACGGTCGGTCTTTCCGTCACCGCCGTGTATGCCGTATTCAAGGTAGCGAAGGTTTGGATCAAGTTCTATGTGGTCATCCTTCTTCTTTTGATGGGAGCCACCATGCTCGTGAGATCAAACAAGGACCGGCCTTACAAGCCCATGAAAATGCTGGGCTTCGGTGCCCTTGCCGCATTCAATAAGGGGGTTGGGGGAGGGGGATACGGGCCTGTGGTCACGGTCGGTGGCCTCCTTTCCGGTGTCCCGGTCAAGAGCATGCTGGCAGTGACCGCTATTTCGGAGGGCACGGTCTGCGTCTTTTCCATCATCGTCTGGCTTGCCCTGGCGGTGGGCGGCGGAATCACCATCGATTATCTCATCCTGCCCTCCATGATGCTGGGAAGCATGGTCGCGGCCATTGCGGCACCCTACGCGATTCGAGTGTTTCCGGAAAAGATGTGGAAATGGGTAGTCCCGATTTATTGCTGCATCCTGGGCGCCTACAGTTTTTATAAGATCGCTCCCGCGCTGCTACAGAAACTGGCGGGTTAAAACACGCTTACCCCCTACATCGACTCCCGCCGCAAGAATGCCTCCCCTCCATTCCAGAAAGGAGGGGAGGCATATGAAAAACCTCAGAACTCTAATCCAGTGTATTACCGTATAGTTGTGGTTCCTTTTTCCTTGACGCACAAGGGGAAATTCTCTATTGTCCCTCCCATAAAAGACAAGGTCTAATCACATAACGGGATTCTTTTAGACGTTGCGATTCGTTTAGGAGAGGGCGATAATGAACCTTGAAGAGATCAAAGGGCGATATCCGAAGAAATTTGCTTCTGAAAATGAGATATTCAACCATATCCACCGAGGTGACGGGATTTTCATCGGAACAGCTTGCGGAGAACCCCAGTACCTTGTTAATGCCTTGATAAATTATATTTCTTCCCACCCAAAGGCCTTTTTCGATGCTGAAGTTTTTCATGTTTGGACCTTAGGGGTTGCACCCTACACAGATGAAAAATTTCAGCACAACTTTCGACACAATTCCTTTTTTATCGGCAAAAATACAAGAGCAGCCGTTAATGAAGGGCTGGCAGACTACACGCCTATCTCCCTTTCTGGGGTCCCCGAACTTTTCCGGCGCAAGCTTATACCCGTCGATGTTGCCCTGATACAGACATCCCCCCCAGACATGAACGGGTATATGAGCCTGGGGGTCAGCGTTGATATCACCAAAGCCGCTACGGAAAGTGCCCGCCTTGTTATCGCCCAGGTGAATTCTTATATGCCCCGCGTGCATGGGGATACTTTCATAAATATCAATGATGTGGATTTCGTCATCCCTAATGATGAGCCATTACTGGAGTATGAAGAAAAGATCTCGGACGACATTGCAAAGCGGATCGGAAAGTATGTTGCACGGATCATTGAAGACGGGGACACCCTACAGGTCGGTTATGGAAGCATCCCCGATGGTATCATATCAAACCTTCGTCACAAAAAGCATCTGGGGGTACACACTGAGCTGCTATCGGATGGGGTTATTCAGCTCATCAAGGATGGGGTCATTGACAATACCAACAAAAGCCTCAATCGCGGCAAAACCGTGGCGAGCTTCTGCATGGGTAAAAAGGAGACCTATGAATATATCCATGATAACCCGAGCATAGAATTCAGGACCATCGATTATACCAACAATCCTTTGGTCATATCGAGATGCAAGCAGATGACCTCCATAAACAGTTGTCTTCAGATCGATCTTACGGGTCAGGCAACTGCCGAATCCATCAGCAAGACTTTTTACAGCGGTATCGGTGGGCAGACGGATTTCATGCGCGGGGCCCTTTTATCTCCCGGAGGCAAAACAATCCTTGTGATACAATCTACGGCCAGAAAAGGCGAGATCTCAAGGATCGTGCCTTTCCTGAACGAGGGGGCCGGCGTTACTCTTGGTAGGGGAGACATTCATTATGTCGTCTCTGAATATGGTATAGCCTATCTTTACGGAAAGAATATCAGAGAGCGTGCCATGGAACTCATTGCCATAGCCCATCCTGACTTCAAACCCTGGCTTATAGAAGAAGCGAAAAAATTGAATTTGATTTACCTGGATCAGGCCTTTATCCCAGGTAAAAAAGGGGAGTACCCGGAGGAACTGGAAACCTACAAAACAACAAAAACAGGGCTCGAGGTATTTTTAAGGCCCATCAAAATCAGTGATGAACCTCTCTTGAAAGATCTTTTTTACTCCCTGTCCGATAAAAGCATGTACCGAAGATTTATCTCTACCCGAAGGGATATGCCCCACCAACAACTCCAGGAATTTGTTGTCATTGACTATACAAAAAACATGGTCATCCTCGCTGTAATAAAGTCCGACCAGAAAGAAGAAATCGTCGGCCTGGGCCAGTATTGGATCAATGAGTCAGCGCATACCGCGGAGGTGGGCCTGGTCATACCTGACGAACATCAAAACAGGGGGATTGGAACGGAAATCCTCACTTATCTCACCTACCTGGCACGGAAACAAGGTCTTCTTGGTTTTACGGCAGAGGTTCTGCTCGAAAACAGCCCCATGCTCCATCTTTTTGAGAAAATGGGATTCGATATGGAAAAGGAATTTGAAGGAGGAATCTGCGAACTGAAAATGCTCTTTAGAGAAGGGATTTCCTGACGATCCCTTTCCTCCGCCCTTGCGGAAGCCTAGGGGTCGCGCCCCGGCTTTCTTTTCAAAGGTGTCTGACCCTTATTCTCACGGGAGATATTTTATGCCTCTTGCAGTACCTTTATAGTGGTCTTCTCTACAATGTCCTTGACCTTTTCCCTGTAGGTCGACATATGAGGAGTAGCAAGATGATCGTGTAGAGCGTCCAGACTGTCCCAATTCTCAATAAGCGTCATAACATTGTCGTCCAAAGTCTGTTTTGACAAGTCGGCGTTGATATCCACCGTAGGGAGATACTGGATACATCCTCTCTCTTCTCTAACTTTAGGCACGATTGACTTAAATACCTTAATGTAATCTTGAAGCCTTCCTTTTTTCACATGTATCGATGCAACTACATAAATCATATTTTTTCCCTTTCATTTTAATAAATGTAATGCACTTTTTTCCCTTAAAAAGTTCTATAGCACCTAAATAAGGGTGTTTTCAAGTTTGTTTTTTAAAAGTTTTAGATAGTTAGCGTGGCCCTGGCCCATGTCTTGTTATTGGAGAGGCGCAGTGGGTTGGTCAGTCGGCTCTCGGGAAAGGTCGGTGACCTCTTTTTCCATTAACTGGGACTCGCTGAAGTCCAATACAACGGATTCCGCACCAAAACTCTTCGCCAGCATCTCCATGGTTTGCCTTGCAGATTTTTCAATCTCTGAGCTTAACTGCTTGATCAGTTGATTTGCCATAGAAGAAGCCTGCGTTTTTGCCTCATCTTTTAACCTGTTCTTATCCTCTTCAGTAAAATCTTTTGAGAAAACTCTGCTAATAAGAGGTGGCAGTAGCCAGTCCAACAGCTTGGCACTCTGTTCATCATAAAAGCTGATGTCTTTTATATTAATGTTATACAAGCACTTTGGCATTGTTATCATGAACCTGCCCTGGCCCGCATCCGTCACTTTAAAATCAAGGCTTTTCAGGTCATACCAGAAATTTATTTCGAACTGAAAAACCATGGCCATCTTCATATTGGATATCAGCCAAGTAAGATACTTCTTTCCCATTTTGCCAAGCCAGTTCTCAGCCGTTGTGACGATCTCTTTTGTAAATGCCTTAAATACGACCAGCTCACCCACAGATTTCATATTTTCCACAAAGGCATAGATCTGGTGTTGTTTTGTGCCTTCGCCAGAAACTTTCTTGCCGAAGGCCTTTTTTATTATAATTGATCCTGCAACCCCCAGAACAATGCCTATCACTATCGCGATGAATGCTGTGTCCATTTTTCATCTCCTATTATTTCATATGCAGGGCTCAGTCTACAATCACTCCTGCCAAAATGTTTACCCCGCGAAACGCAAAGCCTATTTCACTGGGGTATGCCATATCTGCCCCGGGATATAATGCCTTTTCACTCTCGCCATTGATTATTGTGAATAATGCGCTTTTTTCCCCTAAAAAGTTCTATAGCAGCTAAATAAGGGTGTTTTCAAGTTTGTTTTTTAATAGCTTTAGATAGTTAGCGTGGCTCATCGTTTCATTTCAAACTTAAGGCTTTTAATTTCACTCTTCGATTTCAATGGCCTGCGGCACGCACTCCCGGGCGGCCTGCCGGACAAGATCGTGGTACTTCTCAGGGATCTCGTCAAACTTGACTATGGACAAAAGCTGGTCTTCATCGTACTCGAAGACTTCTGGACAAAGCTTATTACAGTTGCGGTCACCCATGCACTGGCTGTTGATGTTCACCTTCATCAGAACCTCCTTTGGCTCTATGGCCGGCTAATGTAAACAGGTTGTCCCCATAAACACCCTGCATCTCTCTCCCCACTTCACGTCATAACAGCGGCCTTCTGTTTTTCCTTCCCTTTGAGATTTTTTTCCACGAAGATTTTTTCACCCGTAAATGGGTTAAGGCCGGTATAGTACATAAGAGTTGAATAAGTAGACGGAGTAGGAGTAAATATCTGGACCTGTTCGGGTTTTATATGAAGCTTTTCATTAACAAACTTTTTCAGCCTGCGCATGTCATCAAGGCTGCATCCAGGGTGTGCGGCCATCAGGTAATAAGTCAGGAATTGCTTTTTTGAAATAGCCCCTGAAATCTCGTCAAATTTTCTTTTCAGCTCCAGCAGTAAATCCGTACCGGTCTTTCCCATTAATTCAAGTACATCTCCCACCATGTGCTCCGGGGCCACCTTCAACTGCCCTGATACATGATGGAACGCGATCTCTTCGAGGTATCTCTTAAAGTGTTTTTTGTCATTGAACAGCAGATCATACCTTAGCCCTGAAGAAACAAAGACCTTTTTTATCCCATCAATTTGCCGGATATTTCTTAGAAGTTCCAGTTGTTTTCCATGGTTCGGTTTAAGTCCAGGGCAGACCTCAGGATAAAGGCACCTCCTGTCACTGCAGATTCCCTTTTCAA
>CAZUHR010000207.1:0-6200 GCA_964620335.1 uncultured Desulfobacteraceae bacterium | reverse complement strand
GCTGTGGGTGTCATTTCGTCCATTGCGTTCCCTCCTTTTATCTGGGGGGCCTCTTTTTTAGAAAGACCCGGTTTTCGGATAGCATCTGGCAAAAAACAGCATTATTATTGTTGGTGGCTTACCTAATGTAAAGGCCACGTTGATACCGATCTCTCAATTGTGTTTTAAAACTTTCATCAAAATGGAAAACTTAATTTTTTGACTAATCGGTTTTCTTGGATTGGGATCGCCTTGCCTTAATGCTGGCCCTGAATGTCTCCCAGAACTCCTTGTCAGTATCCTGCCAGGCGGCGCCCCATCTCTTTTCAAAATAGGATGTGGGCAATCTCTCCTGCCATGGGCCCCAGGTATTTTCCCCCTTTTTCTTGGCCTCCAATACATCATTCAAGAAAGTTGTAATATTCGTCAGTTCTTCCTTGGGGAGATACGAAGCAGCTCCTTCTTTTATGGATTTTACGAGATTGTCAGGAGTAAATGCATGGGCTGTCAACATGACGGCTGTAATATTTTTCCGGTTAGCGATGTCTAACAGGCCGTAACCGTCAACTCCCATTATATCCAGAATTGCTATATCAAAATCCTGAGATTCCAACAGGTCTTTGGCTTGCTCAAAAGTGGATGCCTTTACAACGTCGCACATGGACAGTAACTCTTCCAGCGCTTCTAAGATATCAGGTTCATCGTCTACCGCGAGAATCTTTTTGCCATCTAACAGACTGCTCTCTGACATGTTAACAACCCCTTCTTCAAGTTTCCCGCCCCCACCCGGCCCTTCCCATTGAAGGGTGAGGACAAATCGCCATCTACGGACGCATAGAGCACGCATCCATGTGGATAGGACAATTTAACTTGTAATCTTGATACGTTTCATTGCCTGTTCCATCAGCAGCTGGTAACCGCTCTTTTTACCGATAACAGACTCCTTCTTGCGTTGACTCCAGACGGTCTCCGGCCGGGCCTGTACAATGAATACACTTTCCGGAAAAGAAAAGTCCTTATCAATGGCCCACTCTATGTCCATGGCACGTCCATAGTGTTTTTCGATTTCTCTTGCTATTTTTACCAGTTCTATTATCTCCTTATCCTCCAAACAACATTTGGACTGCATATCCGGTTCCACATCTATATTAACCACCTCTCCCCTGTCAGGGTCATACACACATTTAATATGCTTGGCCGATATGGTCTTCTCACTGGTCTCCATAACCACCTTGTCCACGACAAATTTATCAGGATTTACTGTCCCTCCCACCACTGTTTCCCCCAATCCCCAGCTCCCTTCAATGACGACCTTGGACGGGTCACCGTCAGTCGGATTAATTGTGAAGATAACCCCGGCCGCTTTTGAATTGACCATTTTCTGTACCCCGACGCTGATCAACACCTTTTCATGGGGGAAGTCATTCTTATTTCTGTAATCTATGGCGCGCGGTGTGAACAGGCTGGCCCAGCACCTCTGGACACTTTCAATAACTTTCTCTATTCCCTCAACCCAGAGGTATGTGTCCTGCTGTCCGGCAAAGCTTGCCGTGGGCAGGTCCTCGGCCGTTGCGCTCGAACGGACCGCCACTGGCACGGTTTCAACTGAGCATTTCTCGCAAAGCAGGGAATATCCTTCCCCTATGGCGGACTTAATTTCATCGGGTAAAGAAGCATTATTGATCAGCCCCTGAATCTCGGCACTCGCCCTATTAAGGGATTCCACATCATCGGGAGGCATATTAGAGAGGATATCAAATATCTTATCCTTTATTCCTGTATCCGTTATAAAGGCAAGGTAGCCGTCAGTGGTTACGGCAAACCCCGGTGGCACACGGATACTCGCCTTGATCATCTCTCCCAGACTGGCATTTTTACCCCCGACAAGCGGAAGTGAATTTTTATCTGCGTCCTTAAAATTGAGGATGTAACCCATCTATTCCTCCGTCTAACCACGAAGCTTAACTCCGGTCGGAATGTTGGAGTGTTGGAGTATTGGAACGATGATATCAGTTCTTGTGTCCAATACTCCGTTACCCCAAAACTCCATTTCCTATTTATCAAGCTTTTTTAACAATAGTAACCACGCCCGTATCGCCTTCAACCTTGAGGATATCACCTGTCTTGATAACCGATGTGGCGACTCCGGTGCCGGTAACGGATGGCAGGCCATATTCCCTGCACACGATAGCCGCGTGGCAGGTCAATCCGCCTATGTCCGTAACCGCAGCTCCAATTTTCCCGAAAACAGGGGCCCAGGAAGGGTTAGTGCAAGGGCAGACCAGGATCTCTCCTGTCTGAAGATCCATAATCTCCGCGAGATTCTTGAGCACCCGGGCCGGGCCTTCAACCGTACCTGCTGAAGAGGCAAAGCCCTTGAGCTCAGACACATCCTCAAGGCTTACCTCCCCCATGCCTTTGAGCCATTCCTTGACCTTATCCGTGGTAACTCCCCAAAGCATGACGGTAAATGGTTCCGCAATTTCCTCAGGGGGAGTCCCCAGGGCCGGGATTGGATTCCACTTTCTGGCGGCCTCAAGAATCTTTTTCCTTTTCTCGGCCTTTGCCTTGTAATAACTGCTTCTCATGGGTACATCCACTCCCAAAGCCCAAGCGGTGGCTACCTCCGTAAGGATCTCGGGAACCTCGTAACGGTTGAACATAAATATGTCATCTACTTCATCGAGCATTCCGGTATTGACCAGGAGCGCTCCAAGTTCTTTTATCTTGGTAAACCAGATGGTATGGAGCCAGTGTTCAACCCAGAAGAGGTGATCCTCGGCAAACACATAAATGGTTCTTACGATTTTGTATGCATCATCAAATGCCTTTCTGTCTTCATCGGTCTGCATCAGTTCACGATATTTGGCAACGATTTCGTCTCTTTCCTTTTCGATCTTATCCAGAGACCGCTCAATCGTCTCTCCCTTTTCAATCCGTTCGATATAGCTCTGGATATAGCTATAGGGAATATCCGGTTTACTGAGCCAGCTTCCCTCATAATGGAACCAGCCGCTCCCGCATGATACGAAGAACCAAGGGTCTGTGGCCTTTTCATACTCCTCAAGCCACTGCTTCCCGTCCGGCGTCTTTTTAAGCTCAGCTTCCTTCTGCTCTGCTGACATATCACCCTTGAGGATATCTGCGATACCACGGGAGGAGGTCGCCAACCTGGAAAGTCGGCAGAGCTCTTCCTCGGGCCGAAACATGGACACATAGGCCCCTGCCACCATCTTGCCAATTGCGCTCTCACTGATCCCCGGAAAAAGTTTCCTTGCGACATCGGCAAACATGAGGTAGGCAAGATATGTCAGGTTCAGCATTTCGAAATGATACTGCCAGCCTTTAAACATTTGGTTGACCAGGATATCAAAGGCCTCTTTGATATAATAGGAGTCATAACAGCCTGTAGGTACAGGTATGACCTGATCTTCAGGGACGAATTTGGGAAGTTCCCCAGGGATCCTGACCGCAGCCATTTCTTCACCCAGGGCCTTAAATTTGGTAATCCACTTTTCCCATAATTCATCATAGTGCTCAAACACATAGAACGCCCGCTTCTCAAACAACGGGGCCTTCTCCCCGATAACCTCCTCCGGTGGCGGATTAATAGCGCAGATGTACATGTAACACCCCAACATCCTTTGGGCGATTCCCTGGGCCGGCGGGATGCAGAATACCCTTGTGGTATATTGTGCAAGCGAGATTTGCCATGCCTCATGGAATATCAGGTCAAGTGGAGGCATGGCCTCTGGATCATGTATCTTGTCCTGATACCAAAATTGACTTTTTTCCCAATCTTCCCTGTCTTTGGAGAAAAGATAGTGTGATGGGTACATCTCTTCCCAGCCTTCAAGCTCCGGAGGAACTTGAAATTCATGGGGATCCGGAAATCTTCCTGCTTTTTCATCAGCCATTTTTACCCTCCCTTTTAAGGTTCACGGTTGAAAGGAAAATGCCTCAGGCGAATCATAGAGTTTCCTGGAAAGACAACCATTCCGTTAAAATCGTAATACGGTTAACCTTGGATCCGCTTTGGTTCCGAATTGAAATACTGAAATACTTGGTATAACAGCATAGAACTAAAGGCACAGCGCAAAGCGAAAAACTATGCGCTCCGTACATTTCATTCCATGTGCGAGGCAAAAATTCAAGGGTCTAGGGGAACCCTTTATTTTAATAAATTGTAGAATTAACGATACATTCAATTAGCGCACACCACGCTCTCAAATTGTTAAGAAGGAAGGGCTTCCATTAGAAAAAGCAAAAATTGTAGAAGAGTGATAATAGAAAATAGTATCTTCATCCCTGATCGCATAGCTGAAATTAAGGTTAGACAACCGGGCTGGAAAGTCAACTAAATAAAATGAATCTTAACATTATATTATACAAAGACTGAAACATGTCAATTTCATTTTTCTTATAATATGCATAAATACAGCTTATGTTTTATTATGTGTTATAAAATTAATTTAGAGATTGGGTCGGAGAGTCTGTTAGGGGTATAATTAACTTAAATCAGCGTTTATCATGTTTTTTACCGGATTTGTATTTTTTCCAAAATTCCCTGTCTTGATTTTTCCAGTCGCCGCCCCACTTCCTTTCAAAAAAGGAAGAGAAATTTCTATCCCACTGCTCCCAAGTTGATTCTCCCTTCTCCTGGGATTTCAATATATCAATCAAAAAAGTCGTAATATTACTCATTTCATCTTTGGGAATGTAAGAATCGGCTCCTTCTTTGATGGATTTTTTGAGATTATCAGGACTTAGTGCATGGGCTGTCAACATCACGGCTGTTATGTTTCTCCGCTTGGCAATGTGCAATAGCTTATAACCATCTACACCCATAACATCCAGAATTACTAGGTCAAAATCGTTTTTTTCCAGCAGTTCCTTGGCTTTCTCGAATGTAGCAGCTTTTGCGACATCGCACATGTACAGTATCTCTTCAAGTACATCCAATACGTCAGGTTCATCATCCACTACGAGAACTTTCTTGCCCTCCAATAAAGCAGCGTCTGACATGATTCATCTCCTTCTTCAGTTTCAGAGATCATCAACCAATTAACGAGATCGATACATAACACGCATTGTGGCTCCGCACATTTTTTTAGAGCTTATTTAGGGTAGAAGGGGCATGAGGTCCATTCATTATGAAAACCCCGTGCCCCGTTCTTTTGTCACATATTTGTTAATGAGAAAAAAATACCGGATTTTATCAAGGGAACCTATCTACTAAACCCCTTAAGCATGAGATCGATTATGTGATCCGTATCACTTTTTCCATTCTCTTTTATCACTTTTTTACCGAAGTCACTCTTTCCGGCGGCCGTTACGGGTCTGGATTGGGTCGAAAAAATATTTTCCGGAAATTGCAAATCCCTGTCTATGGCCCACTCAATATCCTGTGGGGACCCGTAATGTTCTTCAATGCAAATTCCCATCTTTGCGATTTCTATCACTTCTGCAACACTGATGCAGGGGATCACTTGCTGCTCAGAAGGAACAGGTTCGACAATAGTACCACATCCCTTTGCCACAAATCTTTGATCTTTCTGGCCTATGATACTCTGTTTTATCGACAGTGAGTTTTTTTCGATAATGAAGCTATCAGGAGAGACCAAGCCTTGTACGATGCTTTCTCCAAATCCCCAGTTTGCGTCAATAGTGATCTTGGACCTGTCTCCTGTCACGGGGTAGAGGGTAAACATTACTCCAGCGGACCTGGAGTTCACCATCTTCTGTATGCCCACGCTTATAAGCACCCCGTCCTGGGGGACCCCCCCCCTCATCCTGTAAGTAATAGCCCTGTCGGTAAAGAGACTTGCCCAGCACTCATGGGTTGCCCTAACAACCTCCTCATCGCCCCAGATCCATAGATAGGTATCCTGTTGGCCTGCGAAGCTCGCATCTTCAAGGTCTTCAGCTGTGGCGCTTGACCGTACTGCCACGGGAAGATCAGTTACATCACATTTTTCACACAGAGAAGCATATGCAGTTTTTATTTCTTTTTGTATCTCATTAGGAATAGGCGTGGAGAGGATGGCCTGGCGGATAGCGCTCCCAGCTTTGGACACGGCCTTTATATCATCAACAGATGCACCCGACAATGTGTCCCTGACCTGGTCCCATAGCGTTGCCTCGTCCATATACTGCTGGAATGCCTTGCTCGTTACTGCAAATCCCGGAGGGACTCTTATTCCCGCATTCACCATCTCCCC
>CAZUHR010000206.1:0-6235 GCA_964620335.1 uncultured Desulfobacteraceae bacterium | reverse complement strand
ATTCATTAAAGATTAATCCGGATCTGCGCATATTCCAGATGTCGTGCAAAACGGGAGAGGGTCTTGATGAATGGTATGCGTGGCTTCTGGAAAGAGTAAAGAACAGAGAGGTGATCTTATGAAAGAACGGATAAAAATAATAGAAGGGGACATCACCAGACAGGAGGTGGACGCGATTGTCAATGCCGCTAATACATCTCTCTTAGGTGGCGGCGGTGTGGACGGTGCCATACACAGGGCAGCAGGTCCGGAGCTTCTGGAGGAGACACGCAAAATAGGTGGCTGTCCTACCGGCGAGGCCAGGGTGAGTAAAGGCTATCGGTTGCCGGCCAAGTGGGTCATACACACTGTGGGACCTATCTGGGCCGGGGGACATAAAAATGAAGAAGATCTTCTTGCGGCCTGCTACAGAAACAGCCTTGAGGCTGCTTCTGAGCTGGGGGTAAAATCCATTGCCTTTCCATCTATAAGTACGGGGGCTTACAGGTTCCCATTAGATCGGGCAACAGAGATCGCCATGAGCGAGGTCAAAAAATACCTTGAAACCGACAGAACCATAGAAAAGGTTGTTTTTGTATGTTTTGGTGAAAATGTGCTTAAGACTTATCAACAGGTCTTCCAACGGGTTTTTTAGGGTGAATACGGAAAGATCTGGACCTCAAGGCTGACGCTTTGTCATTATTTGCCTCCCGGATATAACAGCATCCACAGACCCAGCAGGACAAACAGTGCACCAGCTCCTACTTTTATATAATTTGACGGGATTAGCCTGCTTAAGGCAGAGCCAAAGACAACGGCCAGCAAAGAGGTCAATATGAGTGCACCAGCGGCCCCGAGAAATACCGATAACCGCGTTTTGCTTTCAGCGGCAAAGGCAAAGGTCGCCAGCTGGGTTTTGTCACCCAATTCAGCCAGAAAGATCATTCCAAAAGTTGTGAGCATCACCTTGAGGTCCACGTCTTAATCCTCCTTTTTAGGTTATATAGTGAAGAATGCCCGCCCTAAGGGCGGGTCTTTGTATTAAGCATCCCATATGGGTTTTCCTTTACTGTACGCTTGTGGGAGGCGATGGTGCGGGACTCTTCGAAAGGCCGCGTCTTGCGGATCAAAAACTCCTCTGCCCTGCGCTGTGGCCCGAGTCGCGGTCTGCATTGCGACGGCCTCATGGAATCCACTTTCTTCCGTTCCGGCAGACCCAAGCGAGGGCCGCTTGCAACTCAGGAGTAGACGCGGACTTAAGAAGAGTGCCATGCCGAGCCGTTTGAATGGCATAGCCAACCAACATAATCCCGCCCTATGGGTGAGGCTTTATTACCCAGTAAACTCGCCTCGAATGAGGACTCTGATAAAAGTTTATCCCGCCTTTCGACAGAGTATGGCTGACAAAGTCTGTTTACGGCATCATGCCGTACTTTTTTAACTTTTTATGAAGCGTTTTCCGGGTGATCCCCAATCGTCTTGCCGCCTCGCTCTTATTGCCTTTTGTAGATTCAAGCATGTTTAGTACAGTGACCTTTTCCACCTCATCAAGAGGCAAATCTGAAGGGACCCCGTGACCGGATGGGGCTTCATCCCCGTGCGAAAGCTCACCTTGGGTTACCAGTTGTATATCCTGTTCATCCAGGTATTCGGACCTTGATAATACAATTGCCCTCTCAACCGCGTTCATAAGTTCACGGATGTTTCCGGGCCATTGATATTTCAGCAAGAGATCCATGGCTTGTGGGGTAAGGCCCTTAATCTGCTTTTGGTTTTTCTCTGCAAAAAAAGTTAAAAAATGCTGCGTCAAGAGGGGGATATCTTCTTTTCTGTCCCTTAGTGGAGGTACAAACAAGTTGATCACGTTCAGGCGATAATAAAGATCTTCCCGGAATCGCCCTGTCTCTATCTCCTTTATAAGGTCCTTATTCGTGGCCGCAATAACTCTCACGTCCACTTTGATCACTTCTTCACCCCCAACCCGGGTTATTTCCATGTCCTGAAGCACGCGCAATAACTTCACCTGCATGGCCAAAGACATTTCACCGACCTCATCAAGAAATAGACTCCCTCTGTCAGCCTGGTAAAACCGTCCCTCTTTACGCCGGTGGGCGCCTGTAAATGCCCCTTTTTCATGACCGAAAAGCTCCGACTCAAGCAGGGTTTCGGTAATGGCGGCACAATTCATCTTTATTAACGGACCGTCCTTTCTTGGGCTGTTGAAGTGAATCGCTCCCGCGATGAGCTCCTTGCCAGTACCTGATTCGCCGGTTATCAATACAGTTGCTTCAGATGTTGCGATCTGTGCGATCGTCTTAAGCAGTTTCGCCATCGCGGGACTGCTGCCGATAATGTTACCCCTGTCGAAATGGTTGCCCAGACTCTCCCGTAACAGCCGATTTTCCTCCTTTAGCTGGCTGTGATCCATGGCTCGTTCCATGGAAATGCGGAGTTCGTCAAAATCCAGGGGCTTTGTGAGGTAGTCATAGGCCCCTTTTTTGAGAGCTTCAACGGCGGTTTCCACAGAGGAATAGGCGGTCATGATGATGACCGGTATAGCCGGATTATAAGCCTTGATTTCGGCAAGTGCCTCGAGGCCGGAGACATTTATCATACGTATATCCATTAAGATCAGATCAAATGCTCGCTCACGGACTTTTTGGATGGCCTTAAGGCCATCGTCAGCTTCGTAAACCTCATGTCCCCATCCTGTAAGAAGGGTCCGCAACATAGTGAGATGGGCCGGGTCATCGTCAACGACCAAAATGGAATTTTTCGTCTTCATACAAATTATACCTCTGTGGAATGTGGTAACAAAATAGTGACTGTGGTGCCCTCTCCGGGCCGACTCTCCACCCTCACTTCACCATCGTGAGATTCAATAATCTTGTGGACAATGGCAAGCCCTAAACCTGTCCCGGTTGATTTGGTCGTAAAATATGGGTCAAAGACCCGGCCTAGGTCTTCATCTTTTATCCCTGTGCCGGTATCTGAAATGATGATCCGGATGGTTCCGGCCTTTTCATCCTCTCGAATTTTCACAGAGAGAGTGCCGCCGTTTTCCATGGCTTCGAAAGCGTTTAAATAAAGATTCAGAAAAACCTGCTCGATTTTATCAGGGTCAATGAATGCTTCTTTTATGTCCGGGGAAATGTTTGTGTCTATTGTTATGCCCTTACGATGGGCGTCTGCCTCGATCATTTTCAGAGAATGCTGAACCAGAGCGTGTAAGAAAGTGGGTTTTCTCACAATGTTCATTGGACTTGCGAATTCCAAAAGTTGCCCGATTACCCTGTTAAGTCGCTCGACTTCCTGGATCATAATCTCGGCCGTCTTTTGATCCTCAGGAATATTGCGATATCTTTCCTTGAAGTAAGTTGCAAATCCTTTGATAGAGCTCAAGGGATTTCTTATTTCATGGGCAACACCAGCTGCCAGCCTCCCTATAGATGCCAGGCGCTCGTTTCTTGCAATCTCATCCTTGAGTTGTTTAACTTCGCTCATGTCCCGAAAAAGTATCACGTGCCCTAAAAAGGCTCCCTTGTCTTCTTTAAGAACAGTGGCAATTACCTCCATGGGGATCGATTGCCCGTTTTTAAGAGGGTACTCTATTTCCTTTTCAATAAAGTATCTCCCGGATTTTAGTTTATCCAAGATTTCCAAAAAAGGTTGGGGCAGAATTGTTCTGGGCGTTTTCCAGAGGGCCTCACGGGACGATATCTGAAGAATGGATTCAGCAGTCTCATTGAAAGAAGCGATTTTCCCATCTGAATCGATGGCCAGAAGACCTATGGGCATGTTTTCCACCAAGCTGTCGGAAAAAGCCCTAACCCTTGAAAGGGATGTTCTGGTTGTGCGATAAGCATGGGCCAGAAAGAGGGACACGACACCGGCGAAACCAATTAAGAGGAGAATAAGTCCCATCACGATCGTGTGACGTGTGTCCTCTTTCCTGGCTGTTTCAACCGGTTCCATATCCAGTCCCACAAAGATGACCTGGCCTGAATTAACATTGCTTTCCTGGGGATATATATGGGCCCGGCACCAGTCATTAGGCATCATTCCTCCTCGATGCCTCCGAACTTTTTCGCGTATTGGCGAGAACTGGCGGAAAACCTCAAATCTCTGAGAACCTTCCTGGTCGTAAATCTGACGCCATCCCACTTTCTTGGATCGAGAGATTCCTTTTAGGTCGAGCTCCTTTCCGTAGGTTTTTCCAATCTTGGTGGCATCATTGTGGGCTAGAATGGTACCTTTCACATCTGTAACTAAAAGATAAACGATATCAGGCTGCTGTGCCGTTTCCGCCAACAACCTTTGAACCTGAGCACCACCCCATCTCATGCCCAGCAGACCTGTTCTGGCACCAGCTTCAAAAGATCTTATGAGGGCGGCGCCCTTTTCCACCAACAGCCTCGTGGTATTTTCTTTTTGCCGATGAATGTTTTCCAGGGTCATGACAATAAAGATCGGCAACAGAATCAGAACCGCCCAGATAATGATCCAGGGGGGGATGTCAATCAACGATTTTATAGTCACTCTGAGATTCTTCATAAATATTTTAGAAAGCAAGATTGGTGCCTAAGTTGGATTCATACACGTACAAAATTATACAGCATGCCTGTATGCCGTGCATTCCAGCCCCGCCTACAGCCTCCTATATGGATACTTTTTATCCAGTTGCATACACAGTCTGTATACTAAATATCCACTTTTCTTTTTATCAATGCAACAAAATAGATCCTGCAAACCATAAACTATTTAAATAATGCAGTGATTTAGGTGTGTTATGAAGATGTTTTTCCGTGTGGCACGGCACTTGCTATTTTAGAAGACCAGGAATCACAAGAAACCAAACCTAAAAGGAGGAATCAATAATGAAAAGATTAGGAATTGTTATTGGAATTGTTGTGTTAATCGCTGCTTTAGCCTATCCCGTCTTTGCATGGGGTCCCGGATGGGGGAGGGGGTATCACATGAAAGGCGATTGGGGTGGGGGTCAAGGGTATTGTTGGCAATACGATACAGGATATGCCAATCTTAACCCGGAACAACAGGCTAAGCTGGGTGAGCTTGACCAGAAATTTTCAAACGAGACCGCCACGCTCAGAAATAAGATCTGGGCAAAGTCCGATGAGCTCAACACTGTCTTGAATGCTCCTGATCCGGATACCGAAAAGGCAAAAGCGCTTCAGAGAGAGATCAGTGACCTCAGGTCCCAGTTAGCCGAACAGCATCTCACCTTTGAAATTGAGAGGCGGAAAATCGCACCTAATGCCGGCTCTGTCAGCAGATACGGCAAGGGTTACGGTCGTCATATGAGAAGTTATGGCCCGGGAACGGGTTATGGTAGACATATGTGGGGTTATGGTCCGGGCTATGGCCCTGGAACATGCTGGAACTAACAGGATAAAACGTGGGGTGGAGTTATTCTTCACCCCCATTTCTTTTCAGTTTTATATCATTCCCCAAAATCAAATCTATTGGAAGTTACACTTTCTTATTCCTATTATCCAAGGCGCTTTTGTCTAAAATAATCACAACGAATTGTTTGACAAATAAATCTGTGCCAGATATTATCGTATATCTACGATAAACGATTGCAAAGGATAATGGGTGAATCATCCGGGGCCAAAATCAAGTTAAGGAGTTCTATATGAAAGAAGTAAGGCTTATGTGCGAAGCCAATCCAGCGGACTTAAATGAGATCAGGGAAATGTCATTTGATGACAGCAAAAAGAGATTGGCCGAACTCTCTAAGGGTATTGCCCATCCCGTGCGAGTGGAGATAGTTCGTATGCTCGAGGCCATTCCGCCTGAAGAAAGGTGTGTTTGTGGAGACATTGTGAGTGCCCTTCCTCTTGCCCAGTCAAGCGTATCCCAACACCTGAAAGTCTTGAAGGAGACAGGTTGGATACAGGGGAAAATTGAGGGACCTTGCGTCTGTTACTGCACGGTCCAAGGAATTATGGATTATTATCTGGCTCTTATAAAACGGTCCCTGAAAGGAAAATAATTTGAAGATTTGAAAATCGCGAAGGAGGAAGATTGCCATGAGTTCTAAATTATTGGTCGTTATTGCTACCGGGGAAAAAGAAAAGGCTTTAACAGGTCTGATGTATGCAAGTCGGACGCTTAAAGAAGGTTGGATGGATGAGGTTAAAATCATCTTTTTTGGCCCATCCGAACGTCTCCTTGTTAAAGACGAAACCATAGCCAAGACTGCAATGGAAATTGGTGCCGTGGAGACACCTAT
>CAZUHR010000205.1:2904-6236 GCA_964620335.1 uncultured Desulfobacteraceae bacterium | reverse complement strand
GCCTGCGATGAAAACAAAGGGAGGGAGAGCAAAGTTGTTTCAACACAGACTCCGGATATACTATTAGCGAGAGGCGAGACAGTCAAGATACCACAGTCAGAATTAAATCCTATCGACCATGCTCTTGGCCTCATCGGTCTAAAACGTTCTCAGCTTTCCCGGCCTCTTTATCACGAAGAAGGCTATCGCATGATGTGCCGAATTCCGTTAATAGATCTGGTTTCTAAATCCCCCTTTTATCTCCACTATTGGGCTGATAAGACATCCATTGAAATGCAAAAAGCTGCTGAAAAAGGCCTGTACCAAACACTGGCAACGATGACGAAGAACGTAAACGGCAGCGTAAATTATGAACTTGCTGACAGTGCACACACCTTTGAAGGAAACCTTGCTGAAGCTTACAATCTTCTATGTAAAAGACATGGGGCAAAACCCGATCAAAGTGTATTAGAAAAAATAGAGAACACTAATTTTTCCCCTCTATTTAACAAACAGGTGGGAATGCTCGTATTTTCACTTTCTGAGGCCTCTTACGTGGCAAAGCAGGCCTTTTCGAAACTAAACGATACTGAATTAGCCTTCCTTTCCAGTCGGCCTGAACGCTTTTTTTTCCCAAATGACAACCAGTTTAACTTCCTGACAGCTCCCACACACGTTCAGGAAAAGGTCGTAGCCATTACGAGAAAAATTAATTTTGTAAAACTGTTCAGTTCCGCACTCTTGGTTTCTAATGGCACAGATAGGTTTCTTGATTACCTTAGGAATTTGGATAATCCTGAAAATCCCGCTCATTATTTCCGTGACAAAGTAAAACGCACCGGCCTGATAATGGATCTTCCCTCGCCCATTGGACACATCGTCATTTTTGGCCAGGGTAATGATACACATACCCGGAACGGCGCACTCTTGATTGACCTCGGCGGGAACGATCATTATACAGGCCCAATAGCAGTTGGTCATTTGGTACCAGGCCGCATCGCAATTGCAATTGATATCAGAGGAAATGACGTTTACGACGCAGGGAAAAAACCGTTTTCTCAAGGCTGTGGCTGCTTAGGCATAGGAATACTGGCAGATCTCTCGGGGAACGACCAATACCTGGCAGGTGATATGGCGCAAGCATGTGGAATGTACGGCTTAGGTCTGCTCGCAGATTTAGAAGGAAAAGATACCTATACTATGGGATTGATGGGTCAAGGGTTCGGCGTTTTTGGCCTCGGTCTTCTGCTGGATACGAACGGCGATGACACATACATTATTAGCGGTTTGGGGCAGGGCACCGGATCGACCATGGGCCACGGATGCCTCTGTGATATTAAAGGGAACGACAAATACCTAGCAAATAGAAACGCGAGGCGCGGTCATCTCATTCCTGATGAATGGTGTCACGTTCAGGGTGCAGGTCTTTCAATCCGCTCTCCGGACTGGGCAAAACATTTTTCCATTTACGGTGGCATTGGTCTATTAACTGATAAAACCGGAAATGATGTTTATTTTGCAAGTGATGGAAACTGTATGGGAAGCAGTTACTTCATGTCCATAGGAGTCCTCGTAGATCACGATGGCGATGATACCTATATGCCAAAAAATGGTTACGGCCTTTGTTATGCCGTGCATCTTTCAAATGCCGTATTAATCGATCGCAAAGGGAACGATAATTATTTTGGGAGCACACACACAGGAGGCGTGGGTTCTGACAGGTCCGTCGCAATTCTTGTTGACTATGAAGGCAACGATACATACGGTCCGAGTGAGGAATATATTAGGAAGATGATAGTAATGAAGGCTGATAAAAAGGGACATAAACTTTCGGAAATTGAATTGAAAGATCGCTCCCAACAAAAGATGGCAGACGTATCATTCGCCTCATCACTAAAGCCCAAGGGCCTGGGTTTTCTTATTGACTACCAGGGAAATGACAGGTATTTTGCCCGACACGAAGGCTGGGTGGAAAGTTGCGGCGGCGTATTGCCCCCTGAGGAACCGCAGAATTGGAATCACGCACTGCTTCTTGATCTGGGAGGTAAGGATTTTTATTATAAGGACGGAAGAAAGGACAATCACTATTTCAGATATTTCAAACATGGGCTGTGCTATGACACCGAATTTTCAAAAACAGAGTTGGTAGGCAAGGTCAACTTTCCTTCAAGTACTCGCAATGATCATGCCGATGAAAATCTATTAAACAATATAAGAAAAAGTCCCGGACAGGAAGAAATACAGAGGCTTTTTGATCCCGATCTTTTTGTGCGGTATTCGGCAATTGGAAAAATCGTCCAACAAGGGCCGGATGTAATACCCGATCTTGTTGCTCTGCTTGCCGACTCGGTCGATACTGACCTAAATCTTGATATCATCGAAATTATAAATCATTTTGTAATTAGACATCAATTAGGCCAAAATCACTATGGATCCCTTGAATCACTTCTCAAAGCAAAAGACCCCTTTGTACGAGGATTTGCCGCACGTGTTTTTGGATTACAGCAGGTGGAAGGCTCGCTTTCAGCTCTAAAAAATGCCATCAAAGATCCGAATGAGAGTGTACGTCCTTATGTTGTCTGGGCACTGGGCCGCCTCGAACTCCATGAAACAACCTCATTATTAGCAGATATATCAGTCAACGATCCATCCTCGGAATGCAGAAGGCATGCAGTTCTTGCTCTGGGTTCACTTGCGCGGAAGTTTGGGAAGTCAGATTTAAATATGGAACAGCGAGTCATGAAAACGCTGCTCAATTCCTTGAACGACAAGGATGAGTCCGTCAGGACCGCAGCAGCTTCCGTGCTTTACTCTTTTAAGTATCCTGAGGTGGATGCGGCTTTAAAAAAACTCCTAAAAGGCGGAAGTGTCTACGTAAGAAGAGCAGCTTCCAAATCTTTGATCTTTCAGGGCTTCAAACCGGCAATCGCGGTACTGATCGAATCATTAAAATATCCCTCAAGGGATACTTTTGAAAACTATGATCATGAGCTGGCCAACGACTTGGCTTTCTATTGCGGCGTCGATTTTGAAAAAGAAAAGCGATACGCATACAATACGTGGAAAAAATGGTGGGACGAAAATTATGCCTCCATTGACCTGGCAAAAAACCTTTTAATAATGCAAGATATCAAAAGCGCATTTGACGCCCAAAACGAGGATAAGGGAATAGCAATTTTCAATCGGTTAATGACAGAAAACTCGGATAACCCGGTAATAAAAAAACGCTGTCTGCGATATTGCTATGAATGGATTACTTTCAAATTATTGACCCGAAAGCATATAACCAATTCCATACTTGAAAGGTGTCTGCGTTTGCAAAAAATAATGTCGGAGATAGAACCGGCTAACCC
>CAZUHR010000205.1:0-2804 GCA_964620335.1 uncultured Desulfobacteraceae bacterium | reverse complement strand
GGCTTGTCTTATTATCTCAGGAGGTATATGGCCGGGATACAGCTTACCCTCAATCAAATAAGTGGGAGTTCCGATAACGCGGAGTTTCATGCCTTTCCAAATGTCCATTTGGAGTTTTTTATTCATTCTTGGATCATTGATTGATCTGGCAAGGGACCTAAAATCTAGACCCACCTCCTCAGACAGTTTTCTCAGGTCAATAGTTTTGCTCTCCCGGGCGATTTTGAATAAGATATCGTTCATCTTCCAGAATTTACCCTGAGTTCCCGCGTAAATGGCCAACAGTGAAAGTTTCCCAGAGCCCACATGAAAAATTTCGGGCACAACAGTTGGATTAAACTCGTTATCCATAGGATAATGATAATGAACAAGTCTGATCTTGTCGGGATGCTGTGAAATCAACTGGCGAAGGTAAAAATGCATTTTTCTGCACTGGAAGCATAGGTAATCCGTATACTCTCTGATAACCAGGCGTGGATTTTCCGCTCCGATCCAGGGATGTCCATCTTCAGTAACTCCTTGAGGTATATCTGACAAAAGGCGTGGAGGTTCAACCTTCCAGTATCTGGGAAAAAAGATGACTATTAATATCATCGCGAGTACAAACGGCAAAAACAATGATACGCTCCGCTTTTTGTTATCCCACAAAAATCTGACATCCTGTTTTATACTATCTAGCAAATCTCCTTTACCGAATCGTTTTCTAATAATCCAAACGAAATATAAAAGCGAAAAATTGATAGCATAAACAAAAATGCACATAATGCAGTAGCTAGAGATATACGAGGTCAGAATAAAAGCAAGAATAATGCTGAGACAGCCAAAAATTAAAGACAATATCAAAAGCAGGGACCATGGCCGGTTTTTTTCTGCATCCTTATTCCATGCAAAAGACACAAGAAGTAGGAAAAAAGAATATCCGATTACTCCCCATACAGGGACTGGCACACCTAAAAAAATAGAATAAGTACTTTGGGAAACAGTATCACAGTTAATGGACTTGGAAATGGCACAGAAACTCCTGTACCCGATATCCATATAAACGCGATAATGAGATACGGACATGTAAACGGAGTCAAAAAACCCGGCCAACGCAAGAGCAGCTATTGTCCAGAAATAAATAGGGTAAGGTAAAGGGGTTACCTGACTATTTTTTCCAATTTTCCGTAACATACGTAAGTTAATCTGGAAGGAATTCTAAATTATTTCAATTTGCTCTTCAGGAGGGCTTCCAGCTGGACCATCTCCTCGGATTTTTCCTCCAGTTTCATGGCAATCTCATGGGTGAGCAGATCTGGTGAGATTGGTACCATAAGATTACCTTCAAAAAGCCTTTCCGCAGCTGATACTAATCCATTTATGTGGACCGAGGCAAATAGTTTGTTCATGTATTGCTCAGCATCTCCTTTATCCCCAGCTCTCAAATTAACTTCTATAAGCCATAATAGCACTAAAACATCTCTAGGGTAACGTGCGTCCGCAATTTTTAAAAACCATTCTGCCCTTTCATGTTCCCCCATCGAACTGAAAGCTGTTCCAATATTTATCAGGGCTTTTCGATAATTTGGATCCAATTTGAGGCATTTTTTGAAATAAGGCAGGGCATCTTCTGCCCTTTTCTGCTTCAATAAAACAAAACCTTTTAAATTCTGATACTTAACTTTTTCTGGAAACCACACAAGTAAAATGTCTAAGTTACTTGATGCCTCATCCCATCTTCCTAACTTCATAAATGACAAAACCAGTTGCCAGTAAGACATTTCATCTTTCGGCTCAATACTTAGGGCTTTTTTGTAAAATTCCACGGCCTTTTCATAGTCCCCTTTTTTGTAGTAAATGCCAGCCATGCCATAAAAGGAATCAGCTTTTGAATAAATGTTGGGCCATTTGAGAGGTAAGGATTTTTTGTATAGCTCCATGGCCTCATCACGGCGGCCTGATACATCATAATATCCCCAGGCAAGGTTATGAAGGGGGCGAGCCGCTTTAGGCGCCTTGGCCATAGCATCTTCCCATAATGTTTTTTCTGTGGCCCAAGCCATGTTCCTTATATATGTACTAATACCAATTCCTGTAAGCAAAAGAGTGAAAAAAGAAACTAGGATATAGTACATAAACCTTCTTCTCGCATGGTAATAATCAATCAGCCATCTGATACCGACGGCAATAGGAAAGAATAAAAAAAGCGAAGGCAGATAATTGCGATGTTCAAAGACAAGTTCAAGACCTATTACGGATGATTCGATCAGATGGTTTAGAAAAAAGAAGAGAATACCAAAAGCAAGTATTGGCCTTTTTTTAATTTGGGAGAAACCAAGGCCTATTAGCATGAAAATAATAACCATACTCGGAATAGTTGTCCAGGGATTGAGAAGCGAGGTTGAAATGGAAATGTCATGCTCGATGGAAAGAAGGGTCGGCACAGGGTAAAAAATCTGGGTCAGATATAAAACCAGGACTCTGGGCTCTGTCATCAACCGCTCCCACACTGTAAACGGGCGGTGTTTATACCCTTGAAGAAAAAAGGCGGGGTCACCCTGCATAAATATGGTGCCTAATACAATCAAGAAAAACACGCCAATCAAAAACCCCAGACCAAAGACTTTCCTTACTTTTGGCTGGCTCAAATCCTGAAAAAAGGCAGCTTCCACGAGAATTAACGCGAGGGGTAAGGTCGCTGTATTTTCTTTGGATGCCAGAGCCATTATGAAACTCAATAAGCAACCAAAAAACAAGATAGCCGCATTGAAAAAGGAACGGGCCATTCTGCCTTTTACATAGAAAAAAACAGAAAGGATATAAAA
>CAZUHR010000204.1:0-6298 GCA_964620335.1 uncultured Desulfobacteraceae bacterium | reverse complement strand
GATCCTTTACTATATTAAAGTTCAAAAAAGATGTTTTCAAGTTTGTTTCTAATAGTTTTAACTAGTTAGCGCGGCCCGACCCCATCTCCTTCAATGAATCGAATATCATCTACCCAAAGGCGCCCCTTTTTCCCTCCTGAAAACGCGAATGCGATACCCATTGCAGAACCTGGATCAAAAGGCGTGCTCCCGTCTCCCTCCCATGGGGGCTGCTTTAACTGATCCCATGTTGCGGAAATTTTTTGCCACCCGGATACAGCATCCCCGGTGGTCTCGGTTTTCAATTCAAAATGGGAAAGACTGTCGGAACTCTTTCCCTGATAGGTCGTCAAAGTGACCGGCTGACCCGATTCGGAGGCGTGGACCCAGACGATGAGTCCCCGCGCTTTTCGCCAATCCGCAGGTGCGGCCAGGACCAGGCTGCAAGTGGCCCAGCTTTCAGGCGCTACAGTGTAGTCTATGCGGAGGCTTTTTTTCCCCTTGTGCGATTTGGAAGAGTCCAGAACAAAGCTTAGACGAGTATCATTAGATTCATCCATAAAGGCGGCCCATTCCGGGCCATTTCCCTCAAAGTCATCGATTATGCCACCGGGAGCAATGGGTTTTGAAGGAGCACAAGCAGTAGGTGCTGGTCTCTCTTCGCGTTTTTCTGCCTCTTCAGCCACCTGTGTTGAAACGGCAGGCTCGGGAGGCGTGGTAACAACCGCTGCCGGGGCATTGGTTTTCCATTGATGATAATAGGCATTAAGGAGCGGCATGAATTCCTCTGTTGCTTTTCTGTTTCCGCGAGGAGAGGGATGGTCATCCCCGTTTGTGGGGTAAAATAGATGATTACGGCCCTTTGTGTATACATATTCCACTCTGCCGTTCCTCAGGCGATGATGGCTTCCCGAACCGGTCAGCACATTATAGAAATCAAAGACCGCCACATTGGACCCCTTATAGTCGGCCAGCCATTCATGAACCAGCCAATTATTGAATGCGCGGGCGTTTGCTCCATAGGTCCGCTCCTGAACAGGTGGTGCAGTAATGGCAATGAAGAGCTTGTCCGGTCGCTTGGCAAAATATCGGAGCAGGTCCTGGTAGATGGCCTTTGCGTTAGCTACCGTGAGACCGCTTCCCCGGGCCGGTGAATCCTGAGGCCGACCGTGCAAATTGGAATTGGGGAAGCACGACTTGAACATGATGATACGGTTCTCCCCGCCGGGATCGGTTTTACGTCTTGTGTACGAGGAATGCTGACCACTCTCATGAAAAAGGGCCTTTAGATAATGCCTGCTCCTTGGGCCCACAAACCATTCCGGCCAGTCGGTGATGTCTGTCCGATCCCCAATTCCATCCGGTCCCCAGCCATAATTGGTATCGCTTACAAAATAGCCGTTTTTCGCAAGTGCTCTTCCCAGGCCTCCATGTCCGTCCCCAAGCCAGTTCTCTCCACATGAGTGATGGATAAAAATAAGCTTAATCGGTTCTTTGGGCGGGCTGGGATCAATCTGTGAAGCAGAAAGAGATTCTGGGCAACAGAATAAAAGAGTCACTATCCATAAAATGAAACAACTATGTTGACGAGCTCTCAATCCCATAAAAACGGATTTCTCAAGCATGCTTTACTCCTTTTCCCCATTCATTCCCTGACTAGTGCATGTGCAGCATTTTCAGATCCATACCCCGGTTCGACAATTCTTCCAGGATGAGTTCAGCTGCCCAGGCCGCGGCTGTTCCCACGACAGTTGTACATTTATCAACATGGGCACCTGACTTTTCAAAGGCTTCCCTTTCCCGTATATCCCTGAGATCGAAGGTTCTGCCGAAAATCTTTTCATGGATAGCCTTACAGATATTACTCCCGTATTCCCTGTTGAATTTATCCATAAGGGCCTTTGCCATATTGTGTGCGCAGTCCTTCTCTTCAACATCGTCATCCCACTTTTCCCTTCGCCGGCCGAAGATTGAACTCATCACCATGACACCTCCGGCGTAGCCCCCGCAGGAACCCTCGCAGGAAAGCCCGCCACCTGCGGTCAACCCGCTTCCCGCTTTAAATACGGCATCATTTCTTACATGCAGGGCATCCTGAATGGCCGCTATCGTACATTGACAACAGCATGTAATTTCCTTTTCGTATTCCAGACCCAGGGAAAAGGCACGTTGAATAATGTCTTCTTTCTGCATGTTCACATCCTTCCTTGTATTGCGCTCATTTCTCTCCCTTAATCAAGCCTATTGTTCCCAAAATAAATGGCAGCTTCAACGCCCGTGGAATAAAATCCGCTCCTCGGGTTTGAACAAACTCCACTTTGCTTATTCCCCAGCTTTTGATAGCAGCGATTAAGTCGTCCGGGTTACCATAAATCTGCTTGATCAGGAACTCATCCTGAAAAGAGAATTTTCCACCCTTCTTGATAACTCTCAATGCTTCACGAATAACTTCTCGCTTATCCCTGACACCGCCGACCTCATGGAACACGAAATTGCTCACAGCCGCATCGAAATACCCATCATCAAACGGCGACGACACAGCACTGCCTTTGAGGAATGTCACACGCTCACTTACACCTTCGATCTTTGCGTTCCTTTCACAAATATTCTTCGAGTACTCCCACTTTTTTCCCCAATAATCAATTCCGATAACTCGTGCCTTTGTGTACTTTTGAGCAATCTTGATGGTGAGGGCACCGTTTCCGCACCCTATATCCAAGACTTGCCCTTCACCATTCCAATCCAAATGTTCTATCACCAACTCCCAGATATGGTCTTGCACATTTCCAGCTGCCGGAGAGAGCTTGTAGCGACCATACGCAAAACATGCAGCAACCAGAAAGAAAAATACAGCAGGAATCGCTAAGAAAAGAAATAAGAGAGTAGATCCCAAAAATACGACACCTATTGCCAGTGGTAGGTAGATGAATCTCTTTGGAACCCAATTGCCATAATCTGGCATTTCTGCAGTTGGTTTATTCATCTTCATCATAATCGTCATCGTAGTCCGGATATTGTGGTGGAGATTCTCCAATTGACTTGATTAATTTAATATGTTTTTTCTTAGATTTCGTTTCATTAACATTTTGTACCCGAATTCTATGCCACCAATCATCCCCAAAATCAAACAGATAGTGAAAAATATCATTTTCTTTCAAGCCGACATCACCAATTCGAGTCCTGGCTGAAGATTTTTTCCTTTTCCCAAAACCCATTATATCCTCAACGTTTTGGGGATGCGTTATTTCTGGAGCATCATATATAGCCCGCATATTCTTGGTATCTTTTCGGGTGACGAAAAATGAATAAAGGTGATCATCATACCTGTCGAGTGCCTGGAAAATCGCATCATGAAAATCATCAAAAGTGCAATTCTCAGACGCCTCAATTATTCGATAGAGCTTTGGTATCCCTATTATGGAAACCCTGAACTGGTATATTTTCATTCTATTAATCCAATGCAGTTAACGCTGAACTAACAAGCGGGCGGAGCATTCCACCACAATATTTTTAAACAGATAAACCACCGCAAAAGTCAAAAAGTTGATTGACCCCTTTAATATCCTGTCCAGTTCAGTGAGAAGTTATAATCTGAAATTCAAGTTTATGCCGTTTGCACTTCAAGGGTATGAACCTCATTATCAAGTCGGCCGTGAAGCTGATCCTCTGTAACTTCAAGGTCATAACGAGTTTGAAGATTCAACCAAAATTGAGGGGCCATTGCGAAAAAGCGTCCTAAACGTAAAGCTGTATCTGCAGTAATCGACCGTTTCCCATGGACAATTTCGTTAATACGCCTTGGAGGCACACTTATATCCTTCGCCAGTCGATACTGGCTTATTCCCATTGGCTCCAAAAATTCTTCTCTAAGAATTTCACCTGGATGAATGGGAGGAAGTTTTTTTAACTCCATATTATCCCCCTAATGATAATCTGTAATTTGAACATCATACGAATCGCCATCTTTCCATTTAAAACATATACGCCATTGGTTATTGATACGTATGCTGTGTTGACCTTTACGGGCACCTTTTAATGCTTTTAATCTATTTGCCGCGGGTACACTCAAATCGTTAATTTCTGTCACTGCATCAACAATTATAAGTTTCTTGCGTGCTATATTATGAATATTTCGAGGCAATTTCCCTGAAAAAAAACGATTAAATATTTTTTCAGCCTCTTTGTCTCGAAATGATTTTATCATGAGCAATATAATAACGCATTGCGATATTAACGTCAAACAAAGACCCTTTTTCTTTTATGTTGTGGTTCCCTTTTCCTTGACGCAAAAGGGCAATTTTCCTATGCTCGTTCCTGCAAAGGCAAGGTCTTCTCAACTACGACGTTCTGGTTTAGGTTAACCCCAGGACGGGGTATTGGATTTTCATGGCTTAGGAGGCATGTCACATGGGTTCACTTCGGAAAGTCGCCATCGTTACAGGAGCCGGAACCGGCATTGGCAAACGAACAGCACTCGCTCTTTTACAGGAGGGGTATTCCGTTACACTGGCTGGACGTCGTGAGGAGCCATTAGAAAAGACAGCGACCGCGTCAGGAGCGGCTGCCTCGCGAGTGCTGGTTGTCTCTACTGATGTGACGGATCCCGCCTCTGTTCGAGCTTTGTTCGCCAGGACGAAGGAGACCTTTGGCCGGCTCGATGTGTTGTTTAACAATGCAGGGATCGGCGCTCCACCCCTGCCCCTGGAAGATCTGACTTACGAGCAATGGAAATCCGTCTTGGACACCAATCTGACCGGCGCATTCCTATGTACTCAGGAAGCGTTCAAAATCATGAAGAGCCAGCAACCCAGGGGCGGACGCATCATCAATAACGGCTCTGTATCAGCTCACGCCCCTCGACCCAACTCCGCGCCCTATACGGCCAGCAAGCATGCGATAACTGGGCTTACCAAGTCGACTGCGCTCGATGGACGCAAATACGATATTGCGTGCGGTCAAATCGATATTGGCAATGCTGCGACCGATATGACGGCACGAATGAAAGACGGCGTTCTGCAGGCCAATGGTTCAGTGGCGGTTGAGCCGACCATGGACGTTGATCATGTGGCACGAGCTGTGGTGCACATGGTGAGTCTCCCGTTGGATGCGAACGTACAATTCCTGACCGTTATGGCAACCAAAATGCCTTATATTGGGCGAGGATGACCTGAAAACAGGCTTGAGGTTGAAGTGTGGGTCAGCCAGCCCTATTGTGGTTCCCTTTTCCTTGACGCACAAGGGGAATTTCTCTAGAGCCCCTCCCATAGAAAGCGCGGTCTTATCAAAAAAAACATTTTTTATACCGACCCTCGTAATGTTCTTTTGAAAGACGCATGTATTCACGTGTTGCGTGTTTTATCCGTTTGATGTTTTCACCGTCGATCTCCCTTACCACTTTTCCTGGAACACCCATGACCAGGGACCTTGGTGGTATGATTTTGTTCTCTACAACCACTGTACCTGCTGCAACAACGGAAAACTCCCCTATCTCCGCATTAACAAGCAGCATTGAGCCCATTCCGATAATGCAGTTGGAGCCGATTCTTTTGCAATGGATAATTGCGCCATGCCCGATAGTCACATTATCACCGATTTCAAGGGGAATGTCGTGTTCGGTGTGAAGCACACACATATCCTGAATATTCGTGTTATTCCCAATTTGTACATAAGCTTCATCTCCACGGATAACGACCTTGTTCCAAACGGATGAATCCTTCCCTATTCGGACATCGCCCATAATTTCCGCTGACTCCATTATATAAACACCTGATTTTTTAATCATCGTACTCCTCATTAAGACTAAAATAGATGGTCCGGGAACAAACCGTCTTTTATATCCCCAGACTTCACAAGGGCCAAAATAAAGAAGAGTTGTAAATCAAACTCAGCTTATCAATAAAACGCGACCGAGCTGGCGCGGGAGTCGGACGTAAGCGAAAAAGATTCATCTTTTGCATGGAGGGGTGTTTTTTCTCTTGATCTATCCCGTGAAATTGCCAAGGCTAGCGAAGCGTATTTCACTGAGACTAGCCCTATAATGGCGGATCCCTTTTTACATTTCAAGATCAAAAGGATTGAGTGTTTTATTTTTCATGGAAAGTACTTCTTTTTGTCTTTCTGTCAGAGAGTTGATCTGAGGTCAGCCGTGAATGGTTCTGACCCTCCCCACAAGGCCGTTTCCCAAGCGAACCTTTATCCCGTGGGGATGAGTGGCGGATTTTGTCAGAATATCCCGGACGATGCCTTCGGTAAGCTTTCCGGTTTTCTGGTCCTGCTTTAATACAATGGAAACTTTCAGGCCGGCTAGAATATCGGCTCT
>CAZUHR010000203.1:0-6298 GCA_964620335.1 uncultured Desulfobacteraceae bacterium | reverse complement strand
GATCCTCGTGTCCGAATCCCAGGAGCGGATGACCCTGGCAGTAGCCCCTGACAAGATCGCAGAGCTCCTTGACCTGGCCGCAAAGATGCAGGTAGAGGCCACCCAGGTGGGGCGGTTTACCGCAAGCGGAACCTTTCACTGCCTTTGGCACGAGGAGACAGTAGCCTACCTGGACATGGAATTCTTCCACGACGGGGTCCCCAAAATGGATCTCAAGGCCCGGTGGAAACGCCCGCAACACCCCGAGCCTTCGTTCGAACCACCTCAGGATCTGACCGCAACCCTGGAGTCGATGCTCTCCCGGCTCAATATCTGCAGCAAGGAATCGGTGATCCGCCAGTACGACCACGAGGTCCAGGGGGGGAGCACAATCAAACCGTTAGTTGGCGAGAACGCGGACGGCCCGGGGGATGCCGCGATCATCCGTCCCCTGCTGGACTCCTGTAAAGGTATCGTGGTCTCGAGCGGTATCTGCCCACGGTACAGCGATATTGACACCTACCACATGATGGCCTGCGCTATTGACGAGGCCGTCAGGAACGCAGTGGCCGTGGGCGGCGACCCCGCCAGGATGGTGGGGCTGGACAACTTCTGCTGGCCCGATCCGGTGCAGTCGGCAAAGACCCCTGACGGCGAGTACAAGCTGGCCCAGCTGGTGCGCGCCAACAAGGCGCTCTACGATTACACCATTGCCTATCAATGCCCCTGCATCTCGGGCAAGGACAGCATGAAGAACGACTTTATGGCCGGTGAGGTAAAGATCTCCGTTCCGCCTACAGTCCTCTTCTCCGTCCTCGGTAAGATCGATGACGTGCTCAAGGCCGTGACCATGGATGTGAAGACTGCTGGGGATCTCGTCTATATACTGGGGCAGACCTATGAGGAGATGGGGGGATCGGAATACTTCGCCATGCACGGCTCAATCGGCAATCAGGTCCCCCAGGTGAGGGCCGGGGAGGCCAAGGAGCTCTATCACAAACTACACGCAGCCATTATGGAGGGAACAGTGGCCTCGTGCCACGACTGCTCAGACGGGGGATTGGGCATCGCCCTGGCTGAGAGCGCCTTTGCCGGAGGTTTCGGCATGGAGGTGGACCTGGGGAAGGTCCCTGCCCAGGGGATAGCACGGGATGACTACCTCCTTTTTTCCGAGTCTCAGAGCAGGTTTGTCGTAACGGTTAACCCCACAAAAAAGGATGCCTTCCTCACCAGCATGAAGGGGGTCACTCTGGGTGAGATCGGTAAGGTGGCCAAAGGAAAAGAATTTATCGTCTTGGGCCTTCAGGGGAACAAGGTTATTCAGGCGGATATCTACCAGCTGAAAGCGGCCTGGCAGCGGACGTTGGGGGTGTAGAGCAATCTAGGTAACAACGTCCCCAAAGTTCCCTTAATGGCTTATCAACGATGAAGAAAGGTTATCCGTCCTCATCCTTCTTCATTCCCTGAATGATAAACTGAAACAATTCAAAAGCGTCCCTGGTAATCCTATCTTGTTCATCCTTATCGGGGATGCCCATGAATTTCGCTATTGACACAGGTCCGAGTGATTTTATATCTTTGAAGTGTTCTTCGATATTTTTCAAAGCCTCCTTCATTAATCCATGATTTCTTAGCTTCATTAGCTCAGACAGAACCGACTTGGGGCCTTCTTTGTAATACCTTACAAGCATATAAAGATCGTAAGCATCCTTTTCGCTTGTTCGCTCACCTATTGCAATACCTTTCATCACAAAACAAGCTGTGACATCGGCTACCTTAATATCTAATTCGATATTTGCGCCGTTTGATATTGGTCCTGATAAACGGATTACGTCTGCATGATTAAATACAATATCGGTTCCACGACCCTTCCTGGCAAGCATATCTTGTATTCGTTGATGTCTTCTTTTCTTAGATGTGCCACTGTATTCAGGGGCCAGGAAATCGATTCTCACCTCTACTTCTTTGCCATTTTCAAGGGCAACCTTCTTTAAAAAACTTGCTGGAATGTCTCTCCCCAGGGCGTCCTTCCTTTGACAGAATCCTCTTCCTGTAAGAATCTCAAGAATAGTCTTGTAATCAGTCTCTGGAATGGAAAAGGCGTCCAGGGCTACATCGATATCCAATGAACCAACGTGTTGGTCATATTCTCCAAGATACTTATATTTTTCGAGGAGAAAATAGGGCACCCATCCTCCAATGAGCACGATTTGATCACGATAAGGCTTCAAGTATAGAAAAAGTTCTCGCATGACAATGACACATGCTTCTGTTTCTTTAACTGTAAATCCCATCTTCACGCCTCAGAATTTTATGATCCTCTCCCTCAGAAATTCAGCCTGCTCCCTACCACGCCCTGCGTAGTTATATAAATCGAGATATATCTGTATTGGGTTCGCAACTCTAACGGAATCAGCTTCTTGAGCCATATAATAAACCCCCTCATCGTAGGGCACTAGTATCTGTAAATTTGCTCCTGTAGGGACCTCTTTTAGTTCAAGGGCCATTTTCAGTTCCTCAACGTCACCGCTGAAATAGCTTGTGGCCATATTGTATCTTGTGAATGGTGCAAGGCGGTTAGCACCTGAAAAAAGCGTCAAAGCACATTGGATCTTTTTCCTCGTACAGAATTCGGCAAGTTGTTTCTCGATCTGGGGCACTTGCATGATGGAATAAAGATTCAAGGCTTTGTTTCTCTCAGAACGATAACTCTCTCTCCATAGATCGAGGAGCTTCGTTTTATCGATTATTCTTAAACCTTCTGGTTGTTCCAACCAGAGTCCAAATTCATCCAACTTCCTATTGACTTTCGATAGTTGACCAAGGCTGACCCCGACTTCTTTAGTAATGTTCCGATAGCTATTCCCAGATACTTGCTGTTCCAAATCCTTGAGCAAGTAGAACCTCAATATCCTTTCCGCCTTTGGATTAAAAAGTCCCGTCGGTTCACTCGGATATTTGAATCTGTTCGGTTTTCCTTCTATCTCCATGTAGAAGGAGTCAAATTCCAGATATGCATTCCCAGAGAGATCCAAAAATCCAACCCCCATCTTCTTACAGATTTCCCTTCCCAACTCGGATATATAAGGTGCGATAATTACTGGATAGCCTTTCCCAACCCGTTGGCTTATTTCTAAAAGCTGCAACCCTTTTTCCCTTAATTGCTTAGGGTATCTCTGACTGATGACCTCACAGAGAAGATTTTTCGGTTTGTCCCCGATCTTTAAACGTAGTATAATATCGAGCGTCTTCCCGACCTCAAAAGAATCCTTAGAGAGTGAGGCCGGGGGAAGGAAAGTGGCATCCTTAAGCTTGGGGAAAAGCTTACTAAATGTGGCCTTGAATTTTTGCTCAATTTCTTTTTCGGTCATTTTAAGTTCATCAGAATAGACATGTTCACTATTTAGTGAACACTATAATTTAAATGAACGGATATGTCAAGTAGTTTTTATCAAGGCCCATAAGGTATAAATACCTTATGGGCATGGGATGATTTTTCTAAGGGATGAATAATGTTTTCTCCTCGGCATGACGAAACAGAATGGTATATATACCATTCTGTTTCGTCATGCGTCTCCAATGAACTCTTTATCTAAATTGACTAAAAAGCATCATGAAGAAATCAAGGCTTATTTTGATATTAAAGGCACGAAAATATATTCTCTGAGAGAAATTGAAGAAATCTTTTCAAGTAATTGGAATCAATGGCATTTGCCTCGAAACATGAGAAGGAATGACCTTATGGAGTACTTTATTAAGAATTCTGAAATCGATGAAATCATTCTCAAATCTCCAAATTACGACAAACAATATATTCGCTACGCATGGGGGAAGATATCAGTATATCAGCTAGGCCTTTCTTTAAGGCCGCGCTCTTATTTGTCCCACCACTCTGCAATGTATTTAAATAATCTGGCTGAAGTGCCTTCCAGAACCATATATGTCAATTCCGAACAATCTCCGAAACCTCGAGGAGAAACCTCCTTGGAACAAAGATCAATCGATTTAGCATTCAAAGCCGCAAAACCCAAAAAAACAAAGTATATCTTTACTCATAAAAATTGGAAGATATGCTGTTTGAGTGGGTTAAATACCAAAAATTTGGGAGTTGTAGGCATTGAGGAACCCAACGGTGGAACATTGCAGGTTACAAATATTGAGAGAACTTTGATCGACATAACTGTCCGACCATTTTATTCTGGCGGTCCTGAAGGAGTCCAAAAGGCTTATATCAAGGCCAAGGGAAAGATCTCCATTGACCTATTAATCTCGATTCTAAAAAAGATCAATTATGTATATCCTTACCACCAAGCGATAGGCTTTTATATGCAAAGGGCTGGTTTCGAGAATTACGCTCTGAATTTACTCAGAAAAATGGGAATCGAATATGATTTTTATCTAGACTACGGAATGGATCAGACGAACTATTCAAAAGAGTGGAGAGTTTACTTTCCAAGAAATCTTCGTGTCAAACGTTAATTGACCGTCCCAAGAAGTCTCTTGATAGGTCTTCTCTCGATCCTTCTGGACGATGATAGGGGATATTGATGCACAAACAATTTCCTCTTGATCTCTGTCAATTACCTTGTGCACCAGCGTTTCCTATTTCCTCGTCCGACCCCTCTCTTTTCTTCGACCATCGTCTTTTTTATTCCTAGGGCGGCGGCGATTGCGGCTCGCTCCCGGCTTTTTTTGTCCTTTGTCTGACAATGCCTTAGAGGGTTTAGTGGGTTCAGAGGGCTGAGGTAAGGGGGCATGGAGCATCTGCTGATAATAATCGTCCAGTAACATGGCAATGATGGCGGACTCGTCTTCATTTTCAGCCAGGGTGCGGCCAAGCGAAACAAATCGTTTACTGCGTTCGGTTTTTTGTGCGTCCCGATCGCGTAGGCGAGCTTCGAGCAAGGCCGTTACCCGTTCCGAAACAACGGCCGCTACGTCGGCATCCGTCGGCAAAGGCCACTCTTGCATATCGATACTATACTTTTTAGCAATGCGGCCGAGAACGAATTGTTCACGGTTGGTTACCAGCGATATGGCGACTCCCGCTTTGCCGACTCGGCCCGTCCGCCCGGCTCGGTGGATATAGTCCTCTAAATCTTCGGACGGTTCGTATTGAATCACGTGAGAGAGGTCGGGGATGTCGAGCCCCCGAGCGGCCACATCGGTGGCCACCAGAAAACGAAGCGTTTTTTTGCGAACACGCTCCAGAACCCGATCGCGATCCTTTTGTGGAAGATCGGATGTCAATTCATCCGCGTCATAACCGAAATTTTGCAGGACGGTTGACACATAATGTACTTCAGCTTTGGTATTGCAGAAGATAATGGCTGAAGCCGGGTTCTCGATTTCGATGATGCGAATAAGGCTGCGGTCCTTGTCCATGCCGGGCACGGTATAGAAGACGTGCTCGGTGTCGGTGACGTGCACGTGGTCTTCGCTGAGGGAGATGAACTCCCCTTTATGAATGAATTCGCTCGCGGTGCGGATGACATGGGGCGGGAAGGTTGCCGAGAACATACAGCTATTGAGACGGCGAGCAGGAAGGTATTTCTGTATCTTTTTCATGTCGGGGTAAAAACCCATGGACAACATGCGGTCGGCTTCATCAAAAATGAGCATCTCAAGATGTTCAAGAGAAAGTGTCCGCCTGAGAAGATGATCGAGTATGCGCCCCGGCGTACCGACGACAATGTGCGCACCGTGGCGAAATGCGTCTATTTGCTCGCCATAACCAACACCGCCGTACACGGCAATAACCCTAAAGCCTGCCGTGCCGCACAGCATTTCGGCTGCTTGCGACACTTGCCGAGCCAGTTCGCGCGTGGGGACGAGAATGAGCGCTTGACAGTGATGTTTCGCTGAATCGAGCCGCTCCAGCATGGGTAAAAGAAACGCGCCGGTTTTACCGCTGCCGGTACGGGCCTGGATCATCATATTTCGTGCTGCAAGCAAGCAAGGAATGCCCCGTGCCTGAACGGGCATGAGGACCGTCCAACCCGCACGAGCGGCGGCATCTCGCAAGCGTACGGGAAGTCGTTCCAGCGTTACATCAGGCATTGGGTTGATTGAGTTATTCATGCGGGCCTCGTAAGTAAGTATTTTAAATATCTTTGCACATATTAAATAAGGGCCTTGACTAGAATAGAGGATTCTCTCTGCATATGTTTAGCACAGTATCATAAATATTTTCATTGCGGTAGTTAAACCTGAATTCGCACTCTTTGAAAGGAACCGAGGAGGAGAATCTTCATGGTGGGACATTGGTGTCAGGCCTGGAAACTTGACAAAAGAAGATCAGAGAACGCTATTGAAACAA
>CAZUHR010000202.1:0-6310 GCA_964620335.1 uncultured Desulfobacteraceae bacterium | reverse complement strand
ACCTTTTATCTCTTCCGAAGGTGGATTACAGTCCGGCAGTTCGCACGTTGTATTTGTCATAGGCGTTTGTTAAGTCGCTTTTTTTGGAGGTGAGTTTAGGCACATTCGGCTTGTATGTCAACAATGAAGCAGACTCAGCGCCTAACTGCGCACCGCCGGAAGGTTCAAGCCCCCACCGGGCATACACCTTATGCTTTGCGCAGACTGATGCTCCTTTGGTGCTACCACCGGCTGCCAAGTATAACCGGTATCCATCAGAAAGCAACTAATCACAAAGGTTGACATATATGCGCATAAATTGTACAGTATGTCTGTACATATTTTAAGGAGGTACAGATGACAATTCAAACAACGTATACTCATGCGCGCGCACGTTTAGCTTCATTAATTGATGAGGTAGCAAAAAACAGGGAAGTGGTAATAATTCAGCGGCGTGGCAGTGAAGATGTCGCTATGATTGCGGCTGACGAGTTAACTGGTATCCTCGAAACGGCTCATTTGCTTCGGTCACCGGCCAATGCAGAGAGACTCCTTTCCGCCCTTGAAAGGGTCCGAAAGGGAACCGGAACACCACAAACCATCGATGAGCTTCGTCACGAGGCGGGCCTTGGGTAGGAGGCGCAATACAGGAGCATCCCGAAAGTCTGAGCAGCGAGAAGCCGTATTTCAGCCTGAGTTTAGAGAGGATTTGCGTTACTGGGTTGAGACGGACCGTCGGACAGCACTTCGAATTTTCAAATTAATCGAGGCGGTGATTCGAGATCCTTTTCAGGGCACGGGCAAACCAGAGCCTTTGAAGTTCCTCGGATTGGGTGTCTGGTCCCGTCGAATCACACAAGAGCATCGGTTAGTTTATGTAGTTGGACAGAATAGGATCGACTTTGTGCAAGGCCGTTACCATTATTAACGGCCGTCTTTGCCTTTCCATGCCACCAACCTTTAAAGAGGGACAGGAAGGGGCTGCCTGTAGACAAAGACTTCAAGCTGTTTTCGAGAAGCATACAAATTGTTCTTCATAAACCTGATTGATTCCGACATTGATCTTACGATCGACAGCCAACCGCCGCGGCTGAAACATACATTCGGCTGAAAATAAGACATGAAAAACTTCCTCCTAGCATTCATTCCTCTGTTTGTCGCCGTCGATGCCATCGGCGTGCTACCAATGTTTTTGGGGCTGACGGAAGAAATTCAGTACTCGAGGCGCAGAAGGGTTATAGCCCAGTCGGTCATAACCGCAGCCACGGTTGTCATTGTTTTCATCATTATAGGCACCCCCCTACTGCGTCTTCTGGGCATATCCGTGAGTGACTTCATGATCGCAGGAGGGGGGCTCCTATTCGTGATATCCCTAAGCGACCTGCTCTCCGTGGAAAAAGCCCAGCGTAAAATCGATCCGGAAACAGTTGGTGCCGTCCCAATAGGGGTCCCCTTGATTACCGGTCCCGCCGTTCTGACTACCTGTATTCTGCTGGTACACCAGCATGGCGTTCTCGCAACCCTTCTCGCTGCAACTGCTAATGTTCTTATTGCCGGATTTGTCTTCTGGTTCGCAGCACCTATCAGCAAGCTTCTCGGGAGTGCAGGCACAAAGACAGTATCCAAAATAGCCAGCCTGCTACTGGCCTCAATTGCTGTGATGATGATTAGGAAAGGAATAGTAGCGCTTGTCTTACAGATTCAGGGGTGAGCAGGAGGTGCTTATGAAAAGGATGAATGTAATATTAACACTGTTGACAGTTGGATCGGCAATCCTTTTTATATGGGCTGAATATAAAGGTCCTCCGATACAGATCTATATATTCAAGCCGCTGACAATGGTTTTCATTATCTTGATAGCCATCCTTAAAACAAAAACGTCTCCAGCTTTCTACGCATTTGCCATAATTGCCGGGCTGGTCTGTTCCATGGCCGGTGATATTTTCCTGATGCTGCCCACGGACCAATTCATACTGGGACTTTTAAGCTTCCTGATCGCACACCTTTTTTATATATCTGCGTTTAGCTACCGCAGTAAGATAAGGAATACACCATGGGCCCTGATTCCTTTTGTCATTTACGGCATCCTGATATATGTCATCCTTTCTCCCTATCTGGGAGCGATGAAACTGCCTGTGGCGGCTTATATTGTAGTCATCCTTGTTATGGGCTGGCGAGCCTGGGAGCGATGGTCACAGACCGCGGAGAAAACCGCGCTGCTCGCATTTTTCGGGGCCGTTCTGTTCATCATCTCAGATTCCATTTTGGCCCTGAACCGATTTCGTGAGCCTTTTTCAGTTGCAAGGGCCTTGAATTTGAGCACTTATTTCGCAGCACAGTGGCTGATCGCCTTGTCCATAAGCAAAAAAGCGAAAGAAACCGTTTTCTAAAAGCCCTCAATAAAGGGCGAATTGTCAATTGAATAAACTTTATTTCTAAAAATAAAATCCCGGGATTTTCAAATAAACGGGATTATTGCAAGATTGAATTTATTTATCTTATATGGAAATATGATTTTTAACTATATAAACAGTACTAAAATTTTGTGATTTTTTGTAATTGTTTTGAGGACGCAGTATCAACATGCAGCAAATAAACAGTGATGCGTCCCAGAATGTCCCGTCCAGGCGCAAAATCCTAAAATCAGCTTTCTTTTGGCGCCTTTTCAAAGAGGCCTCATGACAATAGTTAGACCGCTTCAAATACTGAACAGAAAAGAATTTATCCTTAAATCTCATTTTCACCAGGAGTTGCCATGGAGAAAAAAACAAAGATCGGTATCATCATCTGCGATCGGTACAGAAGGTGTGCGGGAGGTAAATGCTTCAGATCACTGAGTAACAGAGAAGGTGCGTTCAGCAGTTACATGAATAAGGAAGTCGAAGTTGTCGGGTATACCACCTGCGATGGGTGTCCCGGCGGTAATGTTGAATATGCCGTAGGGGAAATGAAGGGAAACGGGGCGGAGGCGATACATCTCGCCACCGGGCTGATTGTGGGATATCCCCCATGCCCCTACATCACCTATTTTCATGACTTTATCAAGACAAGATACGGGCTTGATGTCGTCTACGGCACCCACCCCATACCTCAAAAATACCTCAATATGCACGACAAGTTAGGAACATGGGATGATCCCGAGTGGCACAAGATTATTGAACCGACACTTGCGGATGAAAAAGTCCGTTTATCCTATGACTGAAAAAACACAGCATGCCTTCCATTGAACCGACGATATTAGGAAAAACCGGGCTGAAAGTGGGTCGACTGGGAGTAGCTGCGAGCTACGGCGCACCGACAAGTGCCTTTGAAGAGGCTTTCGAGAGAGGCTGCAATTATTTCTACTGGGGATCGATGCGAAAGGAGGCCATGGCCCATGCCATTAGAAATATCTGCGGCCGGGGAAAGCGAGATGATCTGGTAATCGTTATCCAGAGTTACTCTCGTTCCGCTTTTCTGATGGAGGCCTTTGTTAAAAGGGCCTTAAACTCCCTTAGCATAGACCAGGCCGATATCCTGATACTGGGTTGGCATAACAAGCGGCCGTCCGGGAAAATTCTGGACAGGGCCTTGAAAATGAAAGACAAGGGGCTCTACCGGTTTCTGGGATTGTCCGGCCACAAACGTACACTTTTTCCCAAGCTCGCCGAGGAAAATATCTTCGATCTTTTTCACATCCGTTATAACGCTGCACATAGGGGCGCTGAGAAGGAAACCTTTCCTTATCTTCAGGGAGAGAACAGACCGGGCATCATTTCTTACACGGCCACACGATGGGGCCAACTTTTGAATGCCAAGAAGATGCCCCCAAAAAAAGCCCCGCCTTCAGCCAGCGATTGCTATCGCTTCGTGCTTTCGTGTCCGGCAGTGGACATATGTATGTGCGGACCAAAGGACACAGCTCAAATGAGAGAAGCCTTGCGGACCCTGGAGCTGGGTCCACTCAACCCGGAGGAACTTGAGCGTATGAGGAAAATCGGCAATTACGTTCATGCACATACTACCAAATTCTTCTGATAAAAAGGGGAAATAGGCGGCCCGATGTCTAGAAGACGAGGTCATTGACTCGCCCCGCGACGGCGATGTGGCCGCTGTATTAGGCCTGGGCTTTCCTCCTTTCAGGGGAGGACCCTTTCATCACGTGGATGCGGTGGGTGCGCAGATCATAGTAAACAGGCTGGAGGAGCTGGCCGGGCGACACGGTTCCCATTTTATCCCGGCCCAGATACTTGTGGATAAGGCAAGAGCTGGAAAGACATTTTTCCGGCAAACGCCCGTATGAAGAAAGAAAAATCGTGGCGAAGGATAATGATTTCATTTAATCCCGTGAGCCTTGCGGAATCTCGGATCCATTTCCTGGAGGCTTCTTCTCATGACCTTTCCGATCACATTCTTGGGTATCTGATCCATAAACTCAATCTCCTTGGGCACCTTGTAATGGGTCATGTTCTCCTTGCACCAGTCCCGCAGCATAGTTGAAGTAAGGTCTGATTCCGGGTCGACCTTGACCCAGGCCTTTACAAATTCCCCTGTTTCCGGGTCAGGAATTCCAGCAACGGCCATTTCTCTTACACCAGGATGCATACCGATCAATTCTTCAATCTCCTTTGGATAAATAGAATAGCCTTTCATCTTAATGAGTTGCTTCTTTCGGTCGCGGATAACGATTCGCCCGAATTCATCCATATAGCCCAAATCGCCCGTTAGCATCCATTGCCTGTGGCCCCACTCCCTGATGGCAGCAGCCGTCTCTTCAGGCTGGTTGAGATACCCTTTCATGACCTGCGGCCCGCTCACACAGATTTCACCCATACCCTCTTTTTCACCGAATGTACCAACTGGTCCGGCATCAAAATCCATGACCGGGAAAATTTTCCATTCGGTGCCCGGAACAGGAAGACCAATAGTTCCCGTGCAACGTTCCTCGCCTATGAAGTTGCCGATTGATACTACCGGCCCCGTCTCGGTTAACCCGTATCCCTCGACAATTGGTGTGGCGGTTTTAGACTCAAATTTATCCTGCATATGCCTGTGAAGCGGACCGGCTCCAGAGACGCAGCAGAAAAGCTTTGCCAAACCGGCTCCATATCGGCCTATTGCCGGAAAATCGGCAATCCTTTGGAAAAGAATTTCCGCTCCCGGGTAGATCATCCCGTTTGAGATGTCAAGCTTCTCAAAGGTTTTCAGCAAATCTGATGTTGAAGGGGGTTTCGGGAAGAGCATCATCCAGGCCTTTACCATTACTGCGCTGTTCATCACGCATGTCATGCCAAATGAATGAAACAAGGGCAAAACCCCTACCACCGCCCCCTTCGGTCCCGGCAATTCGAACTCAGGTGTCGGTTGATTCAGGACCCAGTTGTTGACCTGAAGGGCATTGGTATAGATATTTCTATGGGTCAGTACGGCGGCCTTTGGCTCACCGGTCGTCCCACCTGTCATAATATAGGTCGCGGGATCCTGTTCCTGGTTGATAACTGCCCTTGGCGAGTCAGGGCTGCTATTCCTCAGCATTTCCAGAAACTCCAATGAATCGGGGACTTTTCCCTTTGGTATCATGCCGAGCATTTTGCCTAAGACCTTTTTTATAACGGACATCCCGCTCGCAAGATCAACCAGATTGGTTGAGACAACCCCTTTGAAATCCAATTCATTCCGTATTGGACCCAGCATGCATTCATTCAGCATGTCCAAAATGAGCACATATTCTGCACCGGTCAATTTCAACTGGTGAAGGACTTCCCCCGGCTTGTACGTGGGATTTACGCCCGTGACTATTACACCAAGCTTTATGGCCGCATAATAGGCCACCACATACTGTATGCAATTTGGAAGGATCAGGGCAAGCACGTCTCCCTTTTCTGCTCCAAGCCTGTTAAGACCGAAAGCAAAACGATCTACCATGTCTTTTAACTGTCCGTATGTCAACCATGTGTCAAGAAACCAGATGACCTTATAGTCAGGGTTTTCATCGGCATTTTTCTCCAGGATATCGTACATGGTCAGTGAATCATCATATATCAGCTGTTTCGGCACGGTCTCAGGCCAATACTTTGCAAACCATGGGGAATTGTCGTCAACACGTGTTGTTATCTTCATCCCTGTTCACCTTCTGGATTCGTTTCATTGCGGGCAGAGAGACGTGTCAAGTCATAATTGGAGAAAATAATTGAGGTTTGAGCCTATTACCTGGATTTTGCAAGCGTCGAGTTTGTCGAAGATACAAGGCTTCAAGTGCGCAGCTGTAGTACTTTACCGCAAGCACTTGATAACGCAGTAGATTCGGTAAAATCGGCGCTCCCGAAGGGTAAACAATCTTGAATATTTCGCC
>CAZUHR010000201.1:0-6326 GCA_964620335.1 uncultured Desulfobacteraceae bacterium | reverse complement strand
CATTACCAGGACACACTGAGCAATGGCTTTTCAGATAAATACCCGGAGTTTGCCAACGATCATTTCAATGTAATCCTTGCAAATCCTCCCTTTAAAGGCAGCCTTGATTATGAGGATGTTCATTCATCACTCCTGAGCAAGGTAAAAACAAAGAAAACAGAACTCCTTTTCGTAACCCTGATTCTCCGTATGCTCAAGATGGGCGGCCGCTCGGCTACAATCGTGCCGGACGGAGTCCTTTTCGGTTCTTCAAAGGCCCACTTGGCCTTGAGAAAGATGCTGGTAGATGAAAACCAGCTCGAAGCGGTCATCTCCCTTCCTTCAGGTGTGTTCAAACCCTATGCCGGCGTTTCAACGGGCATTATTGTTTTCACCAAGGGAGGCCGGACCGATAATGTCTTTTACTATGATGTTCAGGCTGACGGCTATTCCTTAGATGATAAACGGGAAGAAGTTGAAGAGAATGATCTGCCGGATTTGATCAAAAGGTGGAATAAGAGAAACCCTAAAAATGATAAGGATCGAACGGACAAGGCCTTTTTTGTTTCTGCACAGGAAATACGGGACAATAAGTATGACCTCTCCATCAATCGGTATAAGGAAATTGTTTACGAAGAAGAGAAATATGACCCTCCGAAAAAGATTCTAGGAAGGATGAAAGAGCTTGAAGCAGAGATAATCAAGGATATGGCTGAATTAGAGGGGATGTTATGAAGCCAAACAATATAAAACAGTTAGGTGAAGTCGCTGATTTTATAAATGGCTTTGCTTTTAAACCATCTCAATGGGGACCAAAAGGAAAACGGATTATCAGGATACAAAATCTTACCGATAAATCAAGATCTTATAATAGAACAAATCATAAAGTTCCAGAAAAATATCATGTCAACAAAGGAGATTTGCTCGTTTCATGGTCAGCTAGTCTGGGGGTTTTTGATTGGAGTGAGGAAGACACAGCGCTACTAAATCAACATATTTTCAAAGTCATTCCTGACGAAAAAAAAATTTATAAACCTTATCTTAGGCTGGCATTAAAGAGATCGATCGATTCAATGATAAAATTCACTCATGGATCGACGATGAAGCATATTAATAGAGGAGAGTTTTTAGCCACAAAAATATTTGTGCCAAATATAGAAAAACAAAAACGCATCGCCGCCATCCTCGACAAGGCCGACGCCATACGCCGCAAACGCCAACAGGCGATAAAACTCGCTGATGATTTTTTACGATCGGTCTTTCTGGATATGTTTGGAGATCCTGTGACAAATCCGAAGGGGTGGCCTTTAGGTACAATCCGTGATTTAGTGTCAGAAGTTAAATATGGGACATCAAAAAAAGCAAATGAATTTAGTAGTCATTATCCCATACTGAGGATGAATAATATTACATATCAAGGCAAACTGGATATATCTAACCTTAAATTTATAGACCTTGATGAGAAGGAAGAAAAAAAATACATGGTCAGAAAAGGAGATCTTTTATTTAATAGAACAAATAGCAAAGAACTTGTCGGAAAAACGGCAGTTTACAATCTTGAGACACCTGCTGCCATAGCCGGATACCTTATTCGAGTAAGGTCAAATGATAGATCAAACTCATATTATCTCTCAGGATATCTTAATTCAAAACATGGGAAAGCAACACTTTGCAATATGTGTAAAAATATTATTGGTATGGCGAATATCAATGCTCAAGAACTACAGGACATTAAAATACTAATGCCCCCAATTGAGCTTCAGAACAAGTATTCATCTATTGTAAAAGCAGTTGAGGAAAAAAAAGATACAACACTAAATCAAAGAAAACAGAATGAAGACCTCATGAAATCCCTAATTCAACGAGCTTTCCATGGAGAGCTATAAAATTGACACTTGCATCACCATTGCAACTTCAATGTTAAACGCTGAATCAAGTCATCACGATTGGACCTTGCCATCGCGAGTCTTACAGTCAGCATACGAATGTTCTTGTTAAGCCTGAAAAAACTGGGTAGAGTATAAAAATATTAATTGGGGCGGTCGGCCTTAAAAACTTTCAAAAATCGAAGGTAGATGGATTGCCATGATTTCGGACCGAATTCAGGAAAGAACAATAGATGAAATAACAAATGCATTCCACTCGATCGGGTATAAGTCCGCATTTGTAAAAAGAAATTATGGTTTTAGTGACTTTCTGGCCTTAGAGCCAACGCTTAGAACAATAAGTCTTGCAGTTTTTGGTCAAGAACCCATGGATTACCGTTCAGCATGCTTTGGACTGGAATTCGCGTCAGAGACTCCTATAGAAACTGTTGCCGATCAACTTAGGGCACTCGGTGCTCCACAAATATTCCTTGTCCAAAATGGAAATACACAATGGTGGGCAAATAAGGAAAAGGGAGCCGTTTTTCGAGAGAATATCAAAACAAGGGAAATATCAAAACTTATAGATAAGAATTCAGAGGACTGGAAACCTGAAAAAATGATGAGGATTAAATCAGGTTTTATGGCGCCTCTACCACAGCAGCTCGACTTTATAGACATAGGCTTACTGCCTACCCTGGAACATCAAGCTTCACTTAAGATTGATTCTTTAATAAGGAGAGTACTGTACAACGCCGAAAAGGAATTGGAAGAGGGAAAAAACTTTTTTGATGCTCCTCTCATATTTAACATCGTGTTTCGCTTATTAACTGCAAAACTTTTAAAAGACAAAGATATATCAATAATCCCTGAAATTGATTTTTCACACCCATGGAATGCTTTAAAGACAGTGGAAGGACATTATGGCGAAGAGGAGCTTGGAAAATATCAAGACTTAAATTTACCTGAGGCAGTTATTATGGATATTGCCAGTGAGATAGACAGATTTTTCTCATTAAAAAATATTTCTGTCGACACGTTGGCATATGTTTATGAAAATACATTTGTGTCTCAAAAAAGTCGTAAAAAGTTAGGTATCCATAGCACTCCTTCTTACATTGCTGATTACGTTCTGTCCCAAATGCCAATAGAGGATTTGCCGCGTTCGAAATGGCATGTACTTGATCCAATGTGCGGACACGGGATATTCCTAATCGCTGCAATGCGGAAAATGAGAAATTTATTACCCTCTGATTGGAGAGGAAAACGGCGACATAGTTTTTTTTCTAAAATGTTACATGGCATTGAAATTGATCCATTTTCAACGGAAGTCGCCCGGTTGTGTCTGACACTTTCTGATTTTCCTGAGTCGGATGGATGGGACCTCAGAGTGGAAGATACTTTTAATGGTGAATCCTTGGATGGTCTCTTAAGCAAATCTAACATTTTTGTTGGAAATCCACCTTTTGAAACGATCGAAAATTTCTATCCAGAGATATCGAAACCCAAGGAAATTTTGCGGAGAATCCTGCCAAAGTTACAGGAGGGCTCATTAATCGGATTTGTTCTACCACTTTCATTTCTCGACGGCAACGACTATCGTGCAGAAAGGAAGATGGTTCAGGACGCTTTCGATGTTATTAATATAACCACTTTACCTGATAGAATTTTTAAATATTCAGACGCCGAGACCGCTATCTTAATAGCCAGAAAGAGATCAGTTTTAAAAATGCTGAAAACCGTCTTTCGCATTGTAAGTGACGATGATAAAAACCGATTCAGGGTTCATTCCACTCCAACATTTGAAGACATCGTTCCCTCTAATTATTTTACGGAAAGAATGCAAGGTCGGTTTATGCTGCCTCTCTTTAGGGAAATATGGGAAAGGCTAGAAGAAAATGCGAATTTAAAGGATATTGCAGATATAAAAACCGGTGTAGAATATGAACCTGGCCTAAAACCTGATCAGTTAATGCGAAAAAAACCTTTCCCTGGTTCAGCTCTCGGTCTTTTTAAGATAACAGAGGGATTTAATCAATTCGTTATTGACGACAATGTTTATCTGTCAACGAAAAAAGAGCACAGAAGAAAGATGGTGGGTGGCGCTTGGAATTTGAATTGGCAAAAACCAAAAGTCGTAATTCCAAAATCAAGGATGTCCAGAGGGCCATGGCGATTTGCAGCAGCAATAGACAGGGAAGGGCTTTTAATAAGGAGGCGATTTTTCGCAGTTTGGCCAAAAAAGAGTGATTTATCGATCGAATTCTTAGCGGCTTTATTTAATTCCCCATTAGCCCAAGCCTTTGTGAGCTCTCACTCAAAAGGTCGTGATATTCCAAAACGGGTCTATGATTCTATCCCTATTCCTCTGGAATATAAAAGCTCCATTAGAAACATTAATGTCCTGGTAAAGGAATATGAAAAGGCACATAAACAAAAAAATGAATCGGCAAATAAAGTTATGCAAGAGATCGATTTTACTATCCTCGAACTTTATAATCTACCTCGAAGATTAATAAAAATTATTCTTCACTTTTTTGAGGGATATCAGCGTCCAGCACCCTTCGATTTTCAAGGTTATGACCTAAATAATATTCCGATTTCGAAATTAAAAAGCATATCACCTGAAATTAACCTAGCGCCTGAAGTTACTGATTTTTGTGATAAGAAAGGTATATCCAGATATTTAAAAACCGCAATCGATATCATAAGAAGATCTTTTCTCTCAATTAAAGAGATGGAATTTATAATAGAACAAGATCCGGAGATAGATAATGAGTGGCTTTTAATTGATATAATTGTTGATGGGACTGCCGAAGAATTACTAACAGCCTATGATAAGTATATTGAACAGTGGGTATCGACTGCTCCAGAGTCAGCTCGTGAGAACATAAAACTATCATATGGAGTATTCTAAACAATGGATGCAAAGCAATTTCAATTACTAGCATCACGTCTTGTTGAGCATGGTGCATATCCAGCCGAATTCCGGTCAGCAATAAGCCGTTCATATTATGCAGCTTTCCATGTAGGCTTAGAATTTCTTAATGAAATGGGGCTCTCAATCAAAGATAATGCTCTAGCACATAATGAGGTATACTGGCATTTTAATAATAGTGGTGATGAGGATCTTAAAAAAATAGGCACTAAAATTGGTGAATTAAGGACTAAAAGAAATCATGCTGATTATAAGTTAAAAAGAACGGATGTAGAGACAAAAGAAAATGCTAAATTGCATGTCTTGTCCGCTGAAAGAATAATTGAATCCATTAAAAAATGCTCTCAAGTAAAAGACCGAAAACTGATCATTGAAAACATTCAAGACTTAAAAAACAAAATCGATAATGCTTCGAAAAAACAACTTATAGAAAAACAATAAATAATTTACCTAAACATAAATTAATTTATTGTTTTTTCATTCCATCTTAATAATTAGTTTTCTTTTCTATTTCCAAATTATTGCAATTCCATTCTGCAACCTACTGATTAAATTAATTAAATATTAATTGTATTTACAATATTTCATGTCGGAGGATATTTCCGATTTGTTGGCATATCCTTTGCTCTATAATGTAAATAAATTTAGCAAATAGTAATAAGGAGGATGTCATGTCAAATAAATCAGAAAGGAAAGTTTACCATGTGACACACAACTCGGATAAGGGTTGGAAGGTCAAAAAGCAAGGTGCTTCTCGTGCTTCAGATTATTTTGACAAAAAAACCGATGCGGTTGAGCGCGGGAAAGAATTGGCAAAAAGTGGTGGAGAAGGTCAAATCAAGATCCATAAGAAGGACGGAAAGTTTCAGACCGAACATACTTATGGGAATGATCCGTTTCCTCCGAAAGGTTGAGGCAGGAAAATAAAATGACTGATCGATTCCAGGTACTCTCACTTGATGGTGGAGGGATTAAAGGGATTTTCTCGGCGGCTGTGCTTGCGCATCTTGAGGAGGATCTCAATCTTGATATCACCGAACACTTTGATTTGATCACAGGGACATCAACTGGCGGCATTATTGCCCTTGGGCTGGGGGTTGGAATGCATCCCCGGGAAATCTTGCGGTTCTATGTGGACAAAGGCCCGGTGATTTTTGCCAATGGGCTTTTTACTTCGTTGAGGCGTGTATGGCGAAATAAACATAATTCTGATGGGCTGGAAAAGGCTTTAAGGGAGTGTTTTGCTGATGTGCTTCTTTTAGGTAGTTGCAGGAAACGGCTTGTCATTCCCTCTTATAACATTGGTGAAGACGATGTTTATCTCTTTAAGACACCTCATAATGAACGCCTGACGAGGGACTACAAGGTCCCTGTCTGGAAAGTGGCGATGGCGACCTGCTCCGCTCCGACATACTTTCCCTCATTCAGAAACGTCGATCATATCCGCCTCGTAGATGGCGGTGTCTGGGCAAATAACCCAACGATGGTGGGTATTGTTGAGGCTGTAAGCATGCTCAATGTACCACTTGAGTCTATCCGGGTAT
>CAZUHR010000200.1:0-6326 GCA_964620335.1 uncultured Desulfobacteraceae bacterium | reverse complement strand
TTCTCATATGCATCAATATGTATCAAATATACATACATGTCAAGTATAAAATTTTAATGATTCACAGCGGTTCGGGTTTGCATAACAGACTCGAACACCTCATTGGGACATACGGCGATGCAGCATTTGCAGCCGCAGCATTTCTCGGCGTTTTTAATGACCACATGCTTGTGAAACCAGAGGTCCACTTTCCCCAGTACGTCGTGTTTGCATTCTTCGATACACGTCCAGCAGGCTTTGCATTTTTTGATGTCCGCACAGATATGTTTTGTACTTTTTCTTCGTGACCTCATTGCGTTTGCCTTCATGATGTGTTACGCCCTCCGGTCAACCGGTTCCCGAAGCGCAGTAGAATTTGAGGCGTTGCGCCTCCGTTCACAAATGGCTCCCGGCGAAGCAGGTGGAGCAAAAGATGGTGCCGGATTTCATAAATAAACTGACATGTCAGTTCAGCTTAAAGCAAAAAAAAATCATACCCCTTTTATCCTTGATTCGATAAATGTAATTCTTTCAGCAAGTTCCTGCGTTGATACCGCGTGTTCATTGTCGAACAGATAGTATTCCACTGTCTGCATCATGCCGCCAATCATATAAACCACGGCGAACTCCATATCTTTCTCGCTCATTGCCTCCGAGCCCGGCTGCGATCTCATTTCGCTCACAAACTCGTGCATCATCGCGTGCATGATTCCTTTTACAATGTCTTCCGTTTCCGCATTCCTGGCCTTCGCTTCCTTGAATAGAATCATATAGAAGTCACGGTTGTTGCTAATCTCCTCTAACAGCTCCTTATGAAGGGATTGCATGGTTTCCCGCTGCGAAAGCGCTTTCCTGTCTTCCGTCGCCTGTTGCCGCGCATGAATTTTCTCGTGGGTTCCAAGCAGATAGCCTTCCAGAAGTTCCCGAAAAACGGATCGTTTGTCGTTGAAATACTGATAAAGGGTAGGCCGGGCAATGCCCGCCTTCTCGCAGATAATTGCAATACTCGTGCGCTCATAGCCGTGCTCAGCAAACGCCTTAAGCGCTGCGTCGAGTATTTGTTTTTTTCTTGCATCGGCTTTCATAATTCCTCAAAATGAACTGACATGTCAGTATAGTAATTTAAGACAAATTTCCTGTCAAGACAAAACTTGCTGATTAATATATTTTCAGATCATTAGGATATCGACATTCCTGAATGTGACAAATCTTTAATGCAGCATTGATTATTCTGTTTTCTAGCTCCCGTCTTTGCTTAACCGGGCTACTAAGGGGCGGTGCAGTTTTGCGCCGTCCGCTGTAGCAGCAAGGTGTACGCCCGGCATGTCTAAGATCCCGCCACCGGGGAGCGTGAACCTTTTGGCCCTGAGCGACTCGACCTGAGCTCGTCGACAGGTCTCAAGGCCGAAGGGTTTATAGGGTGTAAGTCCCCTGTAGAGGTAGCTAGGGGTTGGCAATGGCTCCCAAGGTCGAGAAGGCTAATTATAGAGGTAAGTCCATATCCGTCCGTGGTATCCAAAAACGGATGGAATATTATGCAAAAAAGGCGGAGCTGAAAATATCCTGCCACCATCTGCGGCACACAATGGCAACGCAGTTATTGAATGCGGATATGGATCTGGTAAGCATCCAGGATCTGCTTGGCCATACCAGAATTAAAACCACAGAAAGATATACAAAAGTATCCAACGTAAAGGTCATGCGGGATTATTTTAAAGCCATGGAGTCAGTGATGCAACGGACAGCTTGCAGGTAGTCGACTTAGCATGAAATGAAAAGAACAACTTGACATCCACCAAAAAGTAGGGCAACGTAAAACACACATAACACACTTAAATAAATAGAAAATACAGGATTTGTTACGTACAGGGATAATGATACTTAAACTACCTTTTAAATAGAATTGTCATAACTACACACTGAATCCTCTTTTTCATGATATTATTAAGCCGTTGGAATTCTATTTCCATTTTCTGAGGATCTCCTCTGCGCACCAGTAGCCGCCCATTATCGTGGCCGAAAACCCATGTCCAGGCATGGTCCAAGCGGAAGCGAAGTAAAGGTTTTCAACCGGAGACCTCTGCTGTATCCGCTTCCTGATCGCCTGCTTCGGAATCTGTGCAAATCCGTAAGGTGTTCCTCCAGGATTGAGGGTAAAACGTTTGATCGTCTTGGCCGTTGCTACTTCATAGTACTCAATCTCATCCTTAATGCCAGGGATCAGGTTATCCAGTCGCCCAATCAGCGTCCGGGCTACCTTCTCTTTTTTCATCTTGTAATCCTCACCTGATAGATTCTCCCAGTCAGCGAGGTAGTCTGTGGTGCAGATAGCGCCCAGAGCCTTTCCATCAGGAGCAAGTTGAGATTCGATCTGGCTGTAATCCACAAAGACGAAACCTCTTTGTGAGAAATCGGATCTCATCCCCTCTGCGACTTGCAGTTGGGATGTGATGTTTTTAGTTCCTACAAATGTGGAATAATATTTATTACCCAACTCTTTGGGGCGTTTTTTGAAACCTAAATACACGGATAAAAATGAGCAGGCGATGATTTGGTCTCTTATTTTTCCTACAAGCTCTTCCTTTCCTGTACAAGGCGGAAGCAACTCATTTACAATATTTGGTATCGCCGTATTCGCGATAACATAACTTCCATAAGCTTCTAATATCTCAGCATCGTTTTCGGATGTTTTCCGGTACTGAACTCCAACAGCTCGGTTATTATCTACCAGAATTCCGATGACAAGATGCCGCAGAATCACTTCACCACCATTAATCCTTATTACCTCGGTTAAACAGTTTGAAAGCTTTTGTGAGCCACCCTTGATGAAATACCCCCCACCGGAAAAGTAACTACCTTGGGCTATAGCATAGAACAGAAGGGACATTGTATAGGGATCATCGTGGTAATATTGAAGATTGGCAAGAAGCACTAGTTTCAAGGCTTCGTCCTGTATCGTTGCATCGAGAAACGGTCCCAACGTCATGTTTTCACAGCGGAAGATATTGGGATAAAGTACTGGAAATAGGAGAAGGTGGAGAAAGAATTTCCATCTCTTTCTCGGTAAGCGATTAGCCTCCCTATGCAAACCCAGGATCACCTTGAAAAACTTCCTGATGCCCTTTTCTTCGTGCGGGAATCTCGTGATAAGAACATTAATAGCTTTACTATAATTGTCTGGTAAGACGATATCAACCCTACTATTTATGTAACGGTAAAACTCGGGTACCCTCAGAAACTCCACGTGTTTGAAAACTCCCAATTCCTGTAATATTTTTGTCTTGGGGTCCTTATCATTCAGGCCATCTATTTCGTGGAGACCAACTTCCACTGAGAATCCCTTGCGCCGGAATGTCGTAGCACAGCCTCCGGGAATGGTGTGCTGCTCGATGAGCAAGACCTTTTTCCCCTCCTTTGATAGCTTTGCGCCAGCCGTTAAGCCTCCAAGACCACTTCCAATAATAATGACATCGTAATTCATGGTATCCTCCATTGTTCATAAGGCCATTCGCAGCGTTTCGCTTTGGAATACCAGTATAACCCTCCGGCGCGGGAACCCCGGGTGTCGTTTTTATGATGGTCGGTTGTCAGTGGCCATCATGGTTCCATTCCCGGGCTGTGTAGTTGCAGCAGCAGGGTCCAGGCATTGAGACTGGCTTCTACGATAAGCAAGATCATCACAGGCACGAGCCAGTACAGGCCGTTGGTCTGGCCGAGCAGGACCGACACGGCCACCGCGAGTAATGCCAAATAACAGAGGGCAGCGCCGCAAACATGACGCGCAACGCTGCCCCTGCCCCAGACCGGCGTATGCGTACGTCGCGCCAGAAAAAGCCTCCGCACGGTGCGGTACAGGCCATACGAGCCTATCCCCACAAGCGGCAGTCCCAGCCCCCTAGGCCCTTGGGCTGGGATTAAGAAGAGTACGGCGAATAGGAGCACGGAGAGGAAGTTGGCGAACGTCTGTGCGGCCAGCGTGCGCAAGCCGGTATTTTCCTTGCGTGTAATCACGTCAACATGCAATGCAAGGCTCACAAATAGCAGGCCTACCAGCGTAGCCGCCGCCGCGCCGATCATTAGATAAAAATCGTGCCAGCCTTCAACCACCTGAGTGAATGCTGCCATGTTGTTCTCCTTGTTGGTTATTCAGGGTTGGTGTGTAACGCTATGCTTTATCTGAACTACGATTTTGATTGAAAGGCCTTTATCACCTTCATCATCAACATAAACGGTTTAATTTTTGAATCCACCTGATTGATGGTTCCGGCCAGGTACAGATCCCGGTCCTGGGAATAATACAGGAATGATCCGGTAGAACCCGAATGGCCCCATAAAGGCGATAGTTTTGTTATCTTTGTCATGAGGGGGGGCAGTTTAAAGTACATCGTTCCGAATCCGTATTGAAGCGGGAATTCCAATTTATGCCAATTGTGCATCAATTCCAGCGTGTCTTTACTGACAATTCGACCTTCATTGAGGGCCTTCAGAAAAATGATCATTTCCTCGGCTGAGGAAACCATATAAGGCCAGTAGGCGCTATTCAAGCGTATATTTGTAATGTTTCTGTCTTTATAGAATACATCCGCTGGGAATATGGGGATCTGGGGTGCGGATCTCTCGATCAACCAGGTATGCGTGAGGCCTAAAGGACGGAAGATAAAATCCTCGTAAACGGCGTGAAGCGGCTGACCGACTATGGTCTCGATGATTTTTTGTAACAAGTCGAAATTTGTATCCGAATAGGATGCGTCCGTACCCGGCCGAAAATTAGGTTCCAACTTATCACGCGCCCATTCGATTGTCTCATTATCCCTCCAGGTACGTTCCGGATTTTCCAGGAGCGATTCAAAAACGCTTTTCCCTCCTTTCGGTTTCTCGGTATAGTAGTCAGCTATACCTGAGGTATGCGACAAAAGCTGTTTAATAGTAATTTCCTTGGAGTAATCCTTCCCTTTATACACATGAATGCCTCTAATAAGCCCTTCCGGAAGGTATCGCGACATTGGATCATCCAAAGAGAGTATTCCCTTCTCATACAATCGCATGATTACCGTGGCAGTATAAAGTTTGTTGATACTGGCGATAAAGACAGGCGTATCTTTGGTCATAGGCACCTGGCCGTCTTGCCTGGCAACCCCCGCTGCGCCCGACCAAGAGAAAGAGCCATCGCCTTTCATTACAGACAAAACGCCATTTCTCAGCGATTTATCTTTTTCTACAAAATCAGAGACAATATATTGAATTTTCTGATTCAAATCGTCAAAAGATGGGGTTGGAGATATCGATCGTATGATAAACAGTCCCGCTGCAATAATAACCAGGAGAATGATAACGGTCACTGTTACCCGTTTGATCGACACGGTTAACCTCTAAATATGGCAAATTTTAATCAGAGGAAATTGCTTCATAAGGTTTGGCTTAAAAGTGGTTAATTTTTCATTGTTTACCAGGATCGTCAGGATGCATGCCACAGACCCGCATTATAGGTTTTATCGCCTTACTTATAGTGTCATGCGACATTTATTTATTGACATATATGTCATATCTATAATATGACTACTAGTAAAATTTGTCAATTATTTTTTAAGGAGCTTTTATGAAAGAAACGAAGGACTGGACTTTTATTACAAACCATGGATTAGTATTTCTATACATTTCACGAAATCCGCAATGTACAGCGCGGGAGATGGCTTTTGCCATTAAGGTTACTGAAAGGACTATACATAGAATTATTATAGAGTTAGAAAAAGAAGGCTATATAACTCGGCAAAGGACTGGTAGAGGTAACATTTACCAGATTAATACGAAGCATGGATTGAAACACGAACTCACCAGGGATTTGGCAGTGGGAGACTTGCTCGACCTGATGAATAATAAGAGGAAACAGAATCCACGGAGAATATCTAGTGGCAGAAAGGGACAGAAATTATAGGAGTGCGGGTAGCCTGCTGAATATCAATTTATTTTGAGGAGAGGTAACATGCCAAAATCAATAATAATTTTATCAGGTTGGAACAGCCAGCATCTCCGCTTGCTGCTATGTATCAATGACAGTCTAAGCTAATTTCCGCAATTTGGTTGAAATGACAGCCCTTTAAATACCACGAATTTAAGATTTGTAACCAGACTTTCTACAAATCCCAAAATGGCAAATTCAGGGTTTGGCATTAATCTAAACTACCGCGTTAATCCATTAATAAAGCCCCAAGACGAAATTGGATATTCTTGAATCTAAGACATATTGTGAGTATCCAATGGCACATTATATAGTATCCAAAGTCAACAATACTTGCATAATCCTTGAATCCCGCTAAATTCCATAATACTTAGGTATTAAATGTTACTTC
>CAZUHR010000199.1:0-6338 GCA_964620335.1 uncultured Desulfobacteraceae bacterium | reverse complement strand
GGAACGAGGAACAGAAGGAAAAGTACCTTCCAAAACTGTGCAGCGGTGAAGCACTTTGGGGGTTTGGTTTGACCGAACCCAATGCCGGGTCAGATGCCGGTAACTCCAAGACGACTGCCGTACTTGATGGGGACGAATGGGTTATTAACGGGAGTAAGATCTTTATCACAAACGCCTCAACCAAGATTACATCAGGCGTGACCGCTTTATGCCGCACAGGTACCCGGGATGATGGCCGGCCCGAGCTGTCATGTATCCTTGTTACGTCTGGTACACCTGGATTTGAAGCGAGGGAGATGCACGGAAAGATGATGTGGAGGGCCTCCAATACGAGCGAGCTCTATTTTGACGACTGCCGGGTTCCCAAGGAAAATCAGTTAGGACCAGTGGGCAACGGGTTTCATCAGATGCTGGAAACTTTAGATGGTGGTCGTCTTTCAATAGGGGCTATGGGGTTGGGCGGTGCCCAGGGCTGTTTTGAAATGGCTCTTAAATACAGTAAAGAAAGGGAACAGTTCGGCAGACCTGTATCCAATTTTCAGGTAAATGCCTTTAAATTAGCGGATATGGCCCTTGAGATCGAGTGTGCCCGACTAATCCTTTATAAGGCCTGCTGGTTGTGTGATAACAAGAAGCCATTTTCCAGGGAAGCGGCCATGGGCAAACTCTATTGCTCGGAAGTTATGTATCGATGTGCTAACCACGCGGTTCAGCTTCATGGGGGTTACGGACTGATGAAGGAATATGACGTCGAAAGATTTTACAGGGATCAGAAGCTTCTGGATATAGGGGAAGGGACCTCCGAGGTGCAGCGTCTTGTCATTTCAAGACTCATTGGCGCCTTATAGAATACGGAATACGGAATTCGGAATGCCGGGTTAAGATGTTTTTCTACTCCTCCTCCGACTTCTAACTTATCTTATCATTTTCCCTTCCAACCTCTGAATTCCGGCTTCCCATAAATTCTTATGTTAGACTTTATCTTAGGCAAAGACATTGCCTCCTACGTAAAGCGGCACCGTGGTCTGATGGTCTGCGCTCTGTTACTCACGGCTTTATCGTCGTTGTTCGTGGTGGTTCCTGCTTATCTACTTCAACCTTTCGTGGATGAAGGGATGAAGGCCGGATCAGATCCCGTAGCCTGGAAAATACCGTGGATTACATTTGAAACGGGGTCATGGTTATCGTGGAAGCGCACGGAACTGCTTTTAGTGGGAGGGCTATCTCCAAACACACTCCTTGTCCTCCTCACATTTGTTGCCTTTGTATCGGTACTGTTTAAATCCATTGCAATTTATCTAAGCGGTCTTTGTGCGGCCGCCTTTTCGAACAGGGCGGTCAACTCTCTGAGGGTAGACCTCTTTGAGAAATTTGTTTCCCTTCCCCTGTCATTTTATCAGAAGAGAAAATCAGGAGAGCTTGTTGCCAGGGCTACCGCCGATCTTACACTTATGCAACTCCTCATTTCGAACGTTCTTATAGGGCTAATAGAACATCCTCTTACTGCTGCGGTTTTTTTGGCCTACCTTTTCCTCATGAACTACAAGCTAACATTGCTCGTATTTTTTGTTGTGCCGCCGATCATCGGGTTGATCATACTCTTCGGAAGAAAGGTCAAAAAACATGCCACCAAAGTCCAGGATATTACCGCCCAGGTTACTTCCGGCTATCAGGAAACCCTTCTCTGTCTCAAACTTGTCCACGGCTTTTTTACAGGTGAAATCGAGGCGAAGAAGTTCCGAGATACGGTAGAGCGTCTTTACGCGAGGATCATGCACTGGAACAGATGGCATCTGGGGCTTGGTCCCATAATGGATTCTGCTGTATTTCTGGTATTGCCGGCCGTCCTGATTATTGGAAAGATCTATTTCCAGCATTCCCTTGGGGAACTCCTGTCCATGATATATGCCTTTTCGCAAGTCTATGGCCCGATCAAAAAACTGGCCCTTGTGAATAATAATCTTAAGACACTTCAGGGAGCGACTGAGCGGGTTTTTGGAATAATTAAAACAGTCCCGGACATTAGGGAACATTCGAATGCAAAGATCCTTCCACGGCATAGGGAGTATATTGAGTTTGAGGGTGTGAATTTCGGCTATTCCGGCGATGAATTGGTGCTTAAGGACATTTCATTTAAATTGGATGCCGGCGAGATGGTGGCCTTTGTAGGTTCGACCGGTGCCGGGAAGAGTACTCTTCTTGATCTGGTCTCGCGCTTCTATGACGTGACAGGCGGCGCTGTCACTATTGATGGAATGGATGTCCGCGATGTGACGCTTGAGTCGTTGCGCCGGCAAATAGGGATTGTTAACCAGGAAACCCTGCTCTTTCATGACACGATCGCTAATAACATCCGTTATGGGAACCCGGAAAAACTGACCGGGGATATTATTGCGGCCGCAAAGGAGGCGCATGCGCATGATTTTATTATGGCCCAGCCTAATGGATATGAGACCGTTGTTGGCGATCAGGGGACACTTTTGTCCGGAGGCCAGAGACAGCGCATAGCCATTGCCAGGGCGATTTTCGTTGAACCGGCTATTCTTATACTTGATGAGGCTGCATCCGCCCTCGATGCGGAGAGCGAAAGGCTCGTGCAGCATGCAATTGAAAAGCTCCATGGAAGATTGACCATCCTGGTTGTTGCACACCGGTTGAGCACGATAATGAAGGCGGATCGTATCTTTGTCATGGAAGGGGGCAGGATTGTTGAGTCGGGAACCCGTGAGGAGTTGTTGGCATTAAACGGACGTTTCCGGCAGCTTCATGATATGCAGTTTACAGCCTGAGGACTCGGTCGTCCTTGTTTCCACTATAGGACTCTTAAATCCCCCATCTTATAGTCGTCAGGGTGGAATGGCTGGTTGTATTTTAGCTATTCCCGACTGTTTTTTATTGACCGTAGATTAGCTAGTGGAATTTATCCTGATGAATGAGCAAGGCGTTCAGGTTTTTTCGTATGCCTTTATTGCTTCTTCTTGGAGTTCTTGTGCCCGTTTGTTATATCTGGGCGAAAAATGGAATAACCGGAATTGCCGGACCCCGGCTTTTTTTGCCAGTTCCCCGGCCTCTCTTGCTGTCAGGTGATATTTCCTGCTGGCCACCTCTTTTTCGCTATCCAGGAATGCTGCTTCAATAAAGAGAAAGTCTGCCCCTTTTGCAAGCTCGATAATTTTTTGCGAGTTTTCAGGAACAGCCGACACGTCTGTGATATAGACGATTTTCTGTCCCGGAGAGATTCGGGTCACCCTTTTGATAAGATCTCCTAGAATGAAACTTTTTTCCTGTACACCTGTTCCTTTTTCTTCCCAGGTTACGGAAAAGGCCTCTTTATGGTCCCTTTTATCGTATATGGCGGACTTTAGCCTGTTGAGCCAGGGACCTACAGGCAATCCCAGGTTTTTTAGTGCATGTTTATCAATGTTTACGTAGAAATTTTCGATAAGTGAGAATGCAAGACAGGGTGTCCTGTGATCAAGCAGGGCGCCCTGGACTGAAAAGGAAGGCTCTTTTAAAAGCGTACCTGTGCGGGCCCTTAATGAGGAAGACTCTCCGGCCCGGAAGTGGTCCCGGCAAACATAGGTTTTTGTAAGGATCTTATCCGGATGGACTTCACTTACCTCAAGCATAAAATTGTTCTGAAATTCATCCACCAGATTCCAGGTATAACCTGCCAGTTTTCCTTCAACATGTTCGAAAAAATTGGGTGGACCGAACAGATAAAGGGTTTTTTCTCTGCCCAGGAAAATCCTGAGCAGGGTGTCGAAACCTATGAAATGGTCCATATGCGTATGTGTAACAAAGACGTGAGTTATCTTGAGGAGGTCACCTGACGAAAGGGGACTCAGGTCCCCGAGGTCAAAAATCAGGGCCCTTTTTTCAAAGAGGAACGGGATGAAAAGTCCCGGATCTGAAAAGGGATCGTTGATCAGTCTGGGTTGAAAAGAGGGCCTCATTGGTTTTTGTCAAACATGTTGAATTTTCGATTGTTTGACAAATTTTAACAGATGTGTCATTGTTTGCCAATAAATAGGTAACAGGCAAGGTTATTTCTCAATAAATGAGCAGGGCAGACCATGACGTTGACCAAAACGGATATCGTCAAGAGCGTCAGAGAAAAGGTGCGATTTAAGCCGAGGCGAAAAAGCCGGCAGCGATTTCTTTTTCCGGAGATGGATTGCCTTTTTTTGGGCCGCAGGCGTGCAACCGCCATAGTTGATACCCTGTTCGAAACAGTGAAAGGTGCCCTGGCAAGGGGAGAAGATGTCCGTATCTCAAGGTTCGGAAAGTTTCAGGTAAAATTTAAATGGGCCAGGAGAGGAAGAAATCCCCAAACAGGTGAGATGATCATTCTGAAATCAAGGAGGATAGTGACCTTTCGACCCTCGCCAAAATTAAAAGAAAAAATGAACTGACCTCTTTTCCCTGCCGTTTACAGAACCCGCCGAACGGAGACCCAATATGCCGATTGGTGAGTATATTCCTTGTTCGGCACTCACCTGTTCTCCGAGTGCCGGACTGCAGGAGATCTTAATTATTTGAAGTTCCTTATTTCTTTTCCTTTTGTATTAATTTAGCGTTTTGAAAAAATTGCTCTTGGTTTATAGGGCCATGGGGGTCTCTTTTCAAAAGCTGCATCACAAATTCTACTGAGATAGTCGAACGCCCCCAATCCCGCAAAGATTAGGCCCCCAAACAGGCAGTTAAGGCCAGCGCCACGACGAAGAAGCCCCTCAGGGGCTGTCTTAAGCAGAGGTTTAGGGCCCCACTGCCGTTCCATGAAGTAAGGTAAGCATATGCGGCTTTTGAAAAGAGACCCCCATGGCCCGTTCTATCATGTTTTCAACTGAGCTTGCCCGCCTCAGCAGACTAGTCGTCGCCAAAATCCGCTAACGATTCTTTTCAAAGACCTAAATTCTTACCACCTTTTTTTAAATTTCGCCTTCATTCTCTGGAGTTGCCTTAAGTTCGGTAAAGGAGGATACCTGTGCCTTTGGCTGAGGGCTTCCGATGTCGGTATTCGCCTGTTGTGTCCTGTTTGCGAACTTAATACCCTGTTTAAGTTCCTCGACAATGCTGTAAAGTCGTGAAATATCTTCCTGCTGTTTCTTGATGACTTCCTGCTGCTCCTGGACGACCCTGGTAAGCACGGCCACGATATCCATGGTGTTTATGCTCTTTCTGCTTTTTGTGGCCACAAGATCGGGAACGTCTTCGGAAATAAACCCAAGGTTTTCATCCGGTTTTGCCTTGTAATGAAATCTTACCGGTTTCAATTCTTTCAGCGCATCAACGGCTGCATTTAGTGGAAGTTCATTGATATTTTCCTTTAATTCCCTGCTGCTGCCTATTTCAAGTGAGGTCTTAATATATGCATCACCCTCAACATGTAGTGTTGCGGTGGGTTCCCACGTTCCGATCCCGACTTTCCCTATACCGGTCCCTGTGGACTTAAGGCAGAGAGTGCTGGTGGGCGTGTTGGGCTGGATCCTGAAAGGCATCTTGGAACCGTTGGTCGCATCCCGGATAAAGAAGTTGGATTCGTTTCCGGCCACATCCCATGTCTGTGGTGCCCATCCGCCTGAGCTATCCTGCTCCAGCCGAACGGTCGGAGTGTCAGAATCCTTTATATGCAATTCCACCACCGGGGTTGATGTTCCCAGCCCAACCCTGCCATAATCTTCAACATAAAGCGAATTGGAAGGTGCATCGGCCTCTATTGTAAACGGCCTTGTCCCGTTTGTAACATCTTCAATGGAGAAATAACTGGCACCGCCACTGGTACTATCATTGACAATAATCTGCCAGTCGTTGGTGGGAAAGGATCCAATGCTGGTATCCTCGAATTTGATACGCAGGTTATTCTCTTTAAGTCGAATCGTATCGTAACCAAAGCTTTCCCCGTTTATGCAGTCAAATCCGACACAGAGGCTGCCTGTAATGATTACGTCATCGTAGTGCAGTACGTCTCCTTGGGGTTGAGGCTCCGGCATGTCATTCGTGATCACGGAACCGCTTTGAATAGAGAAGTAACCACTCTCGACATTATATGTCTGAGGCAGATTGCCCGAGTTTTCCAATTCCTCAATTGCCGATCTGTCACCGGTTTCTCTGGCTGAGACAAGAGCTTTTCTGACCTCCGGCGATACGTACGGGATCTTCCGCAGCTCATAGGTATAGCTACCATCCGGAAAGGGGACTCCATTTTGGTCAACGGATGGAAAACAGGGGATAGTACCGGCTTTGAAACTTTTCTGAAAGTACACATCTCCGGGACCTCCAACGGTCAGGACCGCGTGATCAAACATTGCGTCTACGGGAGCCCAGGTGATCCGGCC
>CAZUHR010000198.1:0-6346 GCA_964620335.1 uncultured Desulfobacteraceae bacterium | reverse complement strand
TTGGATCTTCTTCTTTCGGGACCGGTTTTCCGTGTTGAACCAGATAAATATTCATTTACCTTCCTCCTTCCATCAATTGAGGATTTTAAATTGAAAACTCACCATCTGAAAAAACAGTTGCTCCTTATATAGACAATCATCAACATTCAATATTGAAGATGCACAGGCTGTTGTTCTGAAAGGATGATAACAAACACCAGTTTTCCCGGTCAACGAAATTACGGGAGTGTTCCTGTTGTATTCAATTAAATCCCCAGGGCTTTTCATTTGACAAATAATAATCACATTTCTATATTTCGGTATCTAATAACCCAATAGTTCAAAAACCTTCGCGTCTTGAAGGACGCAGGCTCTTAATCTTTACGAGATCGGTCTGGAAATTTTGCCACCGGACTTGAGAATCCACCACGGCCCGCACGCCGTGCGGCAGGCAGGTAAATTGTAGAATTTCCGAGACGTTAAGTTTAGAAAGAAATCATTATGAAACACCTATTCTCTCCATACAGGATAAAAAACTGCGAACTGAAAAACAGAATCGTAATGCCAGGTCTTGCATCTTTTTTGATTGAAGATGACGGATCCATCACGGAACACACCATTGAACATTACAGGCTCAGGGCTGCTGGTGGACCGGCAATGGTAATCATGGAAGCATGTTCTGTCTCACCGGAGGGCATCGTCTCTCCACACCAGTCCAGGATATATGACGACCGATTCGTTGAAGGCCTATCAAAGATTGCCGGAGCCATAAAATCTGAAGGCGCAGTTCCCGCTGTTCAGATTCATCACGGTGGCAGACAGACTTCTGCAAAGGTCATTAAACAAAAGCCCTTTGCCCCTTCCCCTCTTCCGTGTCCGACCATTCGGGGAGAGGTGACACCTTTGAGCATTAATGGAATACAGGAACTGGTCCAAAAATTCGGAGATGCTGCAGACAGGGCTGTTGAGTCGGGCTTTGAACTGATAGAGATCCACGGTGCCCACGGATATCTAATAAATCAATTTCTGTCAAAATTTTCCAATATTCGTGACGATAAATACGGCGGCGATATTACCGGTAGGACCCGTTTTGCCAGAGAGATCGTTGAGGAGGTTAGAAGCCGGGTTGGAGAGGATTTTCCAATCTCTTTCAAGATAAGCGCGCAAGAATTTGTCGCAAATGGTCTCACGGTGGACGAAAGCATCCAGATTATAAAAATCCTTGTAGAGGCAGGCATTGATGTAGTTCAGGTATCTGCAGGGAATGATGCTACGCCAGAATGGATCTGCCAGCCCATGTTCATGGAAAAGGCCTGTCTGGTAGACTCCGCAATAACAATAAAGAATGCACTGAATATCCCGGTCATGACCGTGGGAAGAATCAATGACCCATTAATCGCCGACGACATAATAAAGTCAGGGAAAGCTGATTTGGTCTGTATGGGCAGGGGCCTGTTGGCAGACCCGGAAATGCCCAAAAAAGCAAAAGAAGGACGTCTGGATGATATAAGAACCTGCATCGCCTGTAATACCTGCATGGAATCTATCTTCCGAAAAGGTCGTGTGGAATGCCTTGTCAATCCGGCTTTGGGCCGGGAAAAAGAAATGGCCTTTCACCCGGCAAAGCTCCGTAAGAAAGTTATGGTAATCGGCGGGGGCCCAGGAGGGCTGAATGTTGCATGGGTGGCGGCAAGACGAGGGCACAATGTGCATCTTTTTGAAAAACAATCCGTCCTTGGGGGACAGCTAATATTTAGCTGTGTTGCGGGTTACAAAAAAGAACTTCTGAGTCTCATCAAATACCAGAAAAAACAGATCGAAAAGTTCGGAGTAAAGTGCTACTTGAAAAACGAAGTCACGGCGGACACGATAAAAGAGGAGGATCCGGATGTGGTAGTTCTGGCAACCGGTTCCTTGCCGTTTTTCCCAAAAGTGGAAGGCATTGACAAATCCACTGTGGTTACATTCGCGGAAGTTCTAAGTGAAAATCCGCCGACTCAAAAGAAGACGGTAGTCATTGGCGGCGGCCCTACAGGTTGTGAAGTGGCCCTCCATCTTTCACAGAACGGGTGTCCCGTAGTCATTGTGGAAATGCTTCCCGCGATTGGGAAGCCCCTCGAAAGCATTACCCGAAAGGTTCTGATCAACGAATTAAAGGCAAACAATGTGAAAGTCATGACCGAATTCAGACTCTCAAAGGTTGAAGAAAATGGTGTGTTTGTGATCGGAAAAGACATGGAAGAACAATTTCTTGAGGCGGAACGGGTTGTGATCACAATCGGGAACCGGCCGGATAATAAATTATACAATCAAATCAAATCGCTCGGATACGAAATTCATAGAATTGGGGACTGCCTGGAGCCAAGGAGTGCCAAATCGGCAATCTATGAAGGGGCGATCCTGGGGCGTGCTATTTAGGTTTCAACTCATTGTATGCTTTCTGAATTTCTTTGAATCGTATTTCAGCCAGTTCTCTGAATTCTTCTCCTAAATGAAGCACCTTATCCGGATGATACTGATTGGCAAGGCTTTTATAGGCACTCTTTATCTCTTCCGGGGAGGCATTTCTTCCCACACCCAACACGACATAGGGGTCTCTTGATCCCGAGGAGCCTTCTCTGTTGGCTTTGGAAAATGATTCCTGTGCTCCATCTCGGTTATTCTTGTAGTTGAATTTTTTCTTCCCGAAAAAAAACCACCATATAAGCCCTAAAACTACGAGGTCATCGATCCATCCCACACCCAAAAAAAAGTCAGGAAAAAGGTCGTAAGGGCACAAAACATACGCCAATCCCAAAAGGGACAGCAGCAATTTCATTGTTTCATCCTGATCCTATTTAAGGCTTTTTAGTCTTGGCTTCTTTAATGAGTTCTTCCCCGAATTTCCCAAGGAAATTATCCAAATCTTTTTTCCAATTCCGCATAATATTGATACCATGGCTTTTCAGTCGCCTGTTCTCAAGCAGGCAATTGGCTGGTCTTCTGGCTTTCCCGCGGAGATTTTTTATCTTATAAGGCTCAATAGATGCCTTTATGCCAAGCTTATCTAGGACATACTCGGCGTATTCAAGTTGAGAGCAATACCCCTCTGCCGTTGCATGGTACGTTCCCCTTCCATCCTTAGTCAAAAGCTCCCGGATCTGTAAGGTAAGCCGATACGTCCAGGTAGGTGAACCGAACCTGTCTTCAGCCACTCTTATGACTTTCGGCTTTCTGATGGCCTGGGTCAAGATAGATTTAATAAAGTTTTCCCCGTTGATACCATACAACCATGAGCTTCTAACAATTATATAATTTGGAGAATTCTCTCGAACAGCGATCTCACTATCTACCTTGCTTTTCCCATAGGCGGAGATCGGGTTAGTGGTATCATCTTCAAAATAGGGCTGCGGCATCATTTTTTGTCCGTCAAAGATATCTCCACATGAGATATGAATTAATTTACATTCAAACCGAGCAGAGCCCTGGGCTAAATTCCTGGGCCCTTCAATGTTTATTTTTCGAACCGCAAAATCTTCCGTCTCACAGGATTCTATGTCTGTAAATCCGGCACAATTAATGACCACCTTTGGAGAAATTTCTTGGAGGTTTTGTATCACCCCGTCCCAGCTTACAATGTCCATCTCCTTTTTGTCCGGCGAGACAACATCGTGATCTTGGCCAAGTACGTTTCTGCACTCACTTCCAAGCATTCCCTCGCTGCCCAAAATCAGTATTTTCATCTCTCTCTGACTGCCCCTCCTAACATTTTAGCTGAGTTGGTCTATGATTTCTACCACAAATATAAAAAAAGTCAACAAAATCTTTGGCTTAGAGTTTTATTTTTAAACCTCTTTGATAATGGCCATAAGATTCGCCCTTGCACAAATCAGAAGTATCGTGTAAATTTTTTAGAAGGTAGGAAGTAATTGGATATAATATGGATTCAGCCGGTCTCCATCAGACAAAAAACCTAAACGGTAGACGCTATCTCCAGCCCAAACACGGGTATGTTACCGTGAAAAGACCGATCCAACTTAAGACATCCCTTTTGATATCCTCTTTCTTGTGTATTCTTGCTTGTTTTTTACCGTTGGCCTGGTGTCAAACCCTTCTGGGCCTTGAAAAGGTAGGTCCCCCTAAAGTTCAAGAACAACAGGCTAATATGGTTATTGTGAAAGGAATTGACCTCCTTTATGACGAAGAATTTGATAAAGCCGAGCACCTCTTTCAAAAAGTCATTACTAATTCTCCGAAAAAGCCGGAGGGCTATTTTTATTTGGCCATGGTAACATGGTCACGCTTGGCCGCAGGCTTTTGGTCTCGAGATACCGTAAGGGAATACAAAGAACGTATTGAATGGACAATCCAGGTAGCCAAAAACCGAATTAAAAACAATGTTGCAAATAGCAATGACTACCTGTACTTAGGGGGGGCCCTTGGGTTCATGGGACGCTTTGAACTTATGAAAGGAAAATGGCTTTCATCCTATTTTTTGGCCAGAGATGCAATTAATGCCCTGAATATGTGTTATGAAATGGATCCTAACAATAAAGACGTGCTCTTGGGGCTCGGAACCTTTGATTATTATACTGCCCGCCTTTCCGGGTTCTTGAAATTCCTGACCTATCTATTTGTCCATCAAGGAAATAAAGAGGAAGGTCTTAGGAAAATTAGTGTTTCCGCCAGAGAGGCGGTGTACTCATCAACAGAAGCAAAAAGCATGCTCATCCATATCTACCTCTTCATGGAGGAAGAGTATCAAAAGGCCTTTATTCTTACTGACGAGCTGGCGAAAAAATATGAACGGAGTCCCCGTTACAAGTTTCTCCAGGGTGTATGCTATCTCAGATTGGGCATGGTTAAACAATACAAAAAGTGCGTCCTTTATTTGCGTGAAAAAAGCCTTCTCGCTCCTTCAGTAAGGGAAGCCGGAATGTGGGCCAAACGAGCAGTATATCTTGAGACAGTACATGATTTTCTTAACGGAAATTATTGTGCTGCAAGATCAAAGCTTGAGATAATTTTGAAAGGAGCCGATCCTGAAAACGACCCTGCCATGATAGCCTGGCCGCTTATAAAAATAGGGGTAAGCTACGATCTTGAAGGGAACAGGGAAATGGCGACAAAATACTACAGGCAAATAATAAACATGGAAAACGGGGCCGGGGCACAATTTCTGGCTAAGAAGTATCTTGACAGCCCACCCAAAAAGGATGACCCTTTTGTTGGGTTTTAATGGCACAATGAAAAAACATAAATGGAAATTAATTCTCATCTTATTGCTGGGATTATTTTCATCAGCTTGTGTGAAATTTGCATTGCACTTTTCACCCTCTCTGATATCAAACTTCACTAAAACCCTTTTTGAAGAGTGCGATCCGGAACTGGCAAAGCACTCCTTGCCGGCCGATCTAAAACTCATGGAAGGACTTCTCAAGAACGACCCCAATAATAGGCAGCTCCTGACTTCGCTCTGCATGGGTTTCACAGGATATGCAATGCTATTCGTTGAGGAAGAAAACCCGGAAAGGGCATCCCGTCTCTACCTCCGTGCCACGAAATATGGCCTTCTGGCCATTGGATACACCTCTGCATTTAAACGAACCGATTCGAATATGGAAACCATTAGAAAAAAATTGTCGGGATTCGGAAAAGAAGCGCTTGAAGCCTTGTTTTGGACCACTATGTCATGGAACGCATGGATTAATTTGAACCTTGACAAGCCTGCTGCTTTTGCACAACTGGGGATTGCACAGGCATTTCTGGATAGGGTTCTGGAAATAAACCCGGAGTATTTATACGGCTCGCCTTATGTCCTGGCGGGGTCTATCCTTGCAGCAAGGCCGGAGCTCCTGGGGGGCAGCCCGGCACAGGCAAAGGATTATTTTGAAAAGGCTATGTACTTAAGTCACGGGAAATTTTTCCTTGTCCATTACTATTATGCCAAGTACTATGCCGTCAGAATTCAGGATAAAGATCTATTTACGAGCTTAATCAAGGAGGTTGAAGCTGCTTCACCTTGTGAATTGAAAGAAGCCTGTCTCATTAATGCCGTCATGAAACAGAAAGCAAAATGCCTGATTGAAAAATCTGAAGAAATGTTTTTTTAAGAGGTGAATTTGTTAAGAAGCAGAATTACCATATTATTTTTTTGTGTTCTCGGAATATGGGCAATCTACCATATAACCAGTGTGGAAAATGCTGTTGCGGCACCACGCTACTCCATTAAGTTCGCCACAGTGGCACCGGAAGGTTCTACGTGGGTAAAGCATATGAAAATGCTTGATAAAAAAATCAGGGCGGAAAGCGAAGGGCAAGTCGGGTTCCGTATTTATGCCGGCGGAATTGCAGGAGACGAGCTTGACGTCCTGAAAAAAATCAGGAT
>CAZUHR010000197.1:0-6371 GCA_964620335.1 uncultured Desulfobacteraceae bacterium | reverse complement strand
TTTGGAACCAACGTCCGGTTCTCATTGCGACACTTCAGTCAAATATTTGACGAATCCCTGAAATTTTATTACCTTTCATTGAGAATGGGAAAAGCTTTAACACTAGGCCTAGACTAACGGAGGCTGAATTCGTGGTTGCATCGGAGGAAAGAGCCGAAACCCAAAGGGCGGGTGACAGAAAAAAATCAATAAATGTCCACCGCGCCTTTGTTTATGGCGCCAGTGCGCCCGGGTTGGGTGAGTTCTACGCAGGGTCCTACATTCGAGGCTTTATTACGGCATCCATATTCATCTCCTTTTCAACATGGTTCATCTTGGTGTTCATCGATATCATAGATAGTATCCTGGGCCTTTTTTTTAATAGTCTCAAGGGGATAACGCCCCTTGCATTGCCAGATTTGCCCTTACACTCCCTCGGCATCTCCTTCGTGGGGATTTACTACATCTGGTTGTGGGCCATGATTTCGTCGGTGGATGTGGCCATGGAGCATCATGGAAAGAGCAACGAACCACCACAGGTAGGCACCCTTTGGGGCCTGGTCATGTCCTGGTTTTGCCCTGGGTCAGGTCAAATATACACGGGTTCTCGTCGGTTTGGTTATATTCTTTTTACGGGTTACCTTCTGGGAATACTCCTTATTCTTCCCGCCTACATGCACCTATTCCATAGTATTTCCCTCCTGGCAAAGAGCGGACAACTGTCCACTGATAACCCCTATGCCCTTATAGTGATTATCAAAGGGCATATGATCAAAGTGAACTACAGCCTTGGCAGCCTCTTCCAGAAGATAGTCCGGTATTTTGCTCTATCGAGCACGATTGTGGCGTTAAAACATGGCACCCTGGATACTGATGCTAAATGGATGAAATCTTCAATAGTTTACGGTGCCGCCCTTTTCGGGGTAGGATGGCTATGCCCTGGATCCGGGCAGCTCCTCCAGGGACGGGATCATGCCGGCTGGTATTTCTTTGCAGGCTATGTCAGCAGCCTGCTACTTACCGGACTCCTGCTCGGAGCCGGCCTCATTACGCCAAAAAGTGCGGATACCCTATCCTGGATATCCGTACTTATCCAATGGGGCGCGATGATCGAGGCACCCTTTTGGATGTTGAGACATGAATAACAAGAATAGTTGGAAAATGGGGACGAGGCTAAGGAAATAATTAAGTTAGAAAAGGGGGACGTTCGTGCAGGAAGTGCATAAAAATCTGATAGAAATAGAAAAGCTGTTCAGTCTGTGATCACTGTTATAGATCACAGCTGCACCCAAATCTTTGATAAGAGAGTGATTTTCAAACCTAAAATAGCACTGACAAATCTGCACCAATAACACTATATTTGGGTTGCCGCTTTTTAGTGCCTTCATATATACATCGAGCGTTTTTCAAAGATTGCCATTGTAATAAACAAATTTTCGATCAAACTAATTGGATTAAAAAACAGTTTGTTTCGTAGCTGCCATTTAACATATTGAGGCTACCGCCTCAAATGTGCAAAAAATTTTATGCGTTATCACCTCTCCCCAATTTAAGCCTTTAAACTAGATTAAATATAACACCATTGATCATATTAAATATTGACATTTAAATGTCTTTTCGGTATTATTAATCTCATAACGTGTGAAGTTTCATCATAATACAGCATATTGAGCAGAAGTATGTGTTATTGCCAGAGAGGAATATAATTTGATATCAGCAAATTCAAAGCTTGGTGTTTTATTAAAAATTTTAGCTATAATTCTGGTCTCCGGCGTTTTAACCTTTTTTATTTCTGTTCTGGCCGGAGTGGATTTTAGAAAAGATAAGGAAATAGATAGGAGCCTGGATAATATATTGTTGGAAATATCTGCTGAATTAAGAGGCGGAATAAACAACAGAATTATGCGGTTGGGAAAGGCACCGGCAGTAAAACCCTATAAAGAATTCTACTGTACAAACCTGGCAAAGGAATTGCTCGACATTTACTATATCGCTGAAAAGGCGAAAATAATACTGGGTACCCATGACGTGATTGATTATCAAAAAAAATCCACTCGAATATTGGGATATTCCAAGGAAAGCGATCTTACAAAATTAGTAGATGAAATACTACCGCTTACGCGAGAATTACAGGCTACAGTAAATCTTATTAATGCAACAAAAAATAAATTGGCCTGGAAAAGGACTGCATATGTCATATTGTACTTTGGCATATTAATAGGGCTCTATATTCTGGTTTTTTACCGTTATCGCATAATATTCTATTTTAAAGATCGTCGAACGGGAATTGACAGGAGGTTTGGCACAGACCGCAGAAAGTATGATAACCTTCTTTACAATGGCCCTGAAAGGCGAGGCGGGAAAGATAGAAGAAGAAAAACAGACAGAAGAAGAATTATTTGAATCTATTACGGGCAGGTTATTTCAGGGTCGGTATTTGGTCATTCAAACAACTGAGCCAATATCTGGCTCAGTTTTGTCATGTCAATCGGTTTGGTAAGATAATTTTTTATAAGCAGTTTCTCTTGGTCACTTAATCCGTCCGCGCCCTTCTCATCGTATCCTGAAACGAGCACGATCTTGGCATCGGGATCATGCTCGATAATTAATTTAGCGCACTTTGTCCCATCCATTTCAGGCATATTTCTGTCCATCAATACAACGTCCGGTTGCCAAGTTTTATACTTGTCTATTGCCTCTTTCCCGCTTTCTGCCGACGCCGCACTGTATCCAAGACCCTCGAGCATATCTTCCATCGGTTTCAGGACTTCTGTTTCATCGTCAACAATGAGTATCTTTTGGCCGTTTCCGAAGACCCTCTCAGGAGTAATATTTTCTTGATTTTCTTCCTCCTCAGCGGCAGTGTGAAGTGGAAAGCTAACCAAAAAGGTAGTCCCCTTATTCAACTCGGAAGTTACATTGATGTCCCCTCCATGGTTTTTGACGATACCGTATATTGTCGAGAGTCCTAAACCGGTCCCTTTACCGGTATCTTTGGTTGTATAGAAAGGGTCAAAGCACTTTTCCAATGTTTCACTGTCCATACCTATGCCCGTGTCAGCGATAGTTACCTCTATCTTGCCTTTGTTTTGTTTAGCCTCTATCCTAAGTTCCCCTCCATCGGGCATGGCATCCCTGGCATTTGTACAAAGGTTCATGAACACCTGGCTCAGGCCGGATCGGGTTCCTAACATCAATATTGATTCGGGCAAATCCATGTGGATATCTATTTTCTTTTGAAAGGATTCGACTATTAGGCTGTAAGTCTCTTTCAGGACTTCGACGAGATTCAAGGTATCGAGTTTGGTTTCGGGCTGCTTTCTGGAAAACTGCATAAGCTCGTCCACCAGATCGGAACCCCTTCTTACGAATTTATTAATGCTGGCGGCAATGTTCTGCAATTTGTCATCTTGCGAATACTTGATCTGGATAAGCTGATTATTCACTGTAATTCCTGAAAGTATGTTTCTGAAATTGTGTGAGATGCCTGATGCAATGGTCCCTATGGATTCCATCCTCTGGGCATGCTGCAGTATTGCTTCGGCACGCTGGCTTGGGTCTATCCTAATCGACTGGGGCAGGTCACGTACCTCAATGACATCGCCTTGACAAATAGCTGCGCTCCTTTCAACAGTCTCTCGCAGTTCATTCACATTTCTCGGCCATCTATACACCATGAGCAGTTGCAAAGCCGCTGAAGATATCTGAGCCTTTTTTGGCGACTTCTGGAGGAAATGATCAACAAGGAAGGGGAGATCCTCTTTTCTCTCTCTTAACGGAGGGATGAGCAGGGAAAACACATTTATACGATAGTAAAGATCTTCATCAAACCGCCCCTCGTTTACCAGTTTTGTGAGGTTTTTACTGCTGGCGGCAATGAATCTTACATCAACTTTGATGGTCTTGCTTTCTCCAATCCGTTTGAATTCTCCATTCTGTAACACACGGAGGATCTTGGTCTGGGTGCTTAAAGGGATATTCCCTATTTCGTCAAAAAAGATAATGCCGCCGTTTGCCATTTCAAACTGCCCGAGCTTGCGTAATAAATTGGTGCCAGAGTCATTCCTTTTATGTCCAAAAAGTTCGCTTTCAAATATTTTTTCTGAGGTATCGCCGCAGCTCACCTTTATAAATGGTTTAAGCTTGCGAAGGCTGTGCTCGTAAATGTTCTTAGCAAAAAGATTTTTGCCTGTCCCGGGCTCCCCAAGAATCAATACCGTGGAATTAGTGGGTGAAACCATCATAAGTTTGCTCAACAAACGTCGCATGGAACCGCTCTCCCCGATGATGTCCGGGAAAAGTTGCCGGGCATCCACATTGCCAAGCACATCCGTAACCTGATCGAAGATCTGCGCAAAGTATTTAAGTTCATCAACCTGCCTTAACTTTCCGCTCTCGATTTCAGGGCTTGAAAGGGAGGGGAACTCCTTCACCCTGCTCATGAACCTTTTTACCGGTCCCAATAGAAGGCGCGCTATTACAAGACCTATAAGAAAGGCTATGGCTGCGGCTATTAGCACCCAAAGCAAGATGGCTAATGATGAATCAATTCCTTTTTTCACATAATACTGGGTGATCTGAAAGGCCACTATAGCAGATAAAGAGGCGAGACCTGCAATGATAAACGGTACTATGACGTAAAGGCTAACATTATAACGCGGCTGTTTCATAGCGAAAGTGATGAGTTGTTAGAGGATAGTCGGCCAAGTCTACGTTTGAATATAAAAGCGAACCAATAAAATCAAATAAAAGTTAGAAAAAACGACCTGAAATGTCAAAGGAAAAAGTTATTCTTGGATTGGAGGTGTTGTGATGACCCTTGCCACCTCGGCCTGCAAGCCGAAATCATCGAAATAGATATTTGTTGAGCTATAACCAAAGGTATGCAACCCCACTTCCGGCTGCCCGAAATTTCCCGAATCGGTTGTCGTAATGGCATTTGTGCGAATGATGGCGTTTTCCCGCAACCCAGTCCCCAGCCTCTCAACAGAGGGGTCGATGTTGGCATCCCACTGAACCAGGGTAAAGTAATCGTTATCCGGCTCGGTATCGTCTACTTCATCCGGCGGCCAATGCAATTCACCACGGGGATTTCCGTGTTTTTCATAGTCCAGGGGGGTATTATTGGGAGTGCCGTAGCCATATATATCACCGTAATAGGCCATGATATAGTTGTCCCGGTCGTTGTATCCGGTAGATTTTGCCATAGTCTCCGATCCAATTACTCTTATAACCTCATCATCCCTAAAGGTGCCGGTCACGTTGTTGAGTGTTATTATTCCCTGGGCATTGCCGGCACCCCATGATCCTGCACTAAGGATAGGGGTTCCGCAAGCCCTTCCTTTTGCATGGCTATCCGCACCTGAAATATAGTCTCCGTCAATTACGGCTGGGCCACTGCCGTTAATAAAACGGACTGACGCGGCCTCTTTTATTCTGACAAGAAGTGTCGAATCGTTGATGGGAAAATCAGCAGTGATTTTCACATCATCAACATACCAGCCTTCATAGTTATTATACAATTCATCAATGGTATCAAATCTGAATCTTATCTTTATTGTATGCCCAACATAGGAAGAAAGGTTTATCGATATTCTCCTCCAAATTTGGGAAGCTCCGGCTACTTGAAACAATGTTGTCCAGTTAGTTCCACCGTTTGTAGAAATCTCAACAAACTTTTTATCCCAGCTTCGCGCTTCATCCTCGGTCTTGTACCAGCTCCAGAATCTCAAAGTCGCGCTTGTGGCTGAATTCAGATTTATGTCAGGAGAGACAATTGAACCCCAGTTTCTTACCCCTGTATTATAGTTCCAGGTTCCTGGCTGTCCGTAGTACCATGAGTGGGTAGGGCTATTAGCACGATGGTCGGTTATGTTCCAAAGTCCGTTCGCTGACCACCCATTTGTGCCGCTTTCCACATCATCAGAGAAATAAACCGTAGTGCCGGACAGCTCCTTATAGGCCAGCCACTTCCTTTGGGGCACTGTATCCGAATCGGTCTGCTGCCACAGGACGATCATGGGACTATCGTTCAGCGGAACAATTTCATCCGGGATACCGTCCGTGATATCCCCTCGATCATAACTATTATCGCCATGTAAAAAGGATAGCCCATAGCAGTCCCCGTTGTATTTTTGCCTGAAAGAAATGCCCGCCATGTAGTATTCGGGAAATGGCATACCGTCATAGGTCCAAGGCGGCGGAGGATCAAAACCGATTTTTACCTGGGCGTCGTAACTCAGATAGTGGCCTGCTGCCTGGTGTGCCCTGGCCAGATTTACATTTGTGGCTTTCCAGTTAAGGGTTATCAGGCTTCCCTTGGCACCAACGGCCCCGGCGACATCTCCCATCCCTGTTACCTTCAGGGCCTTGTCTCCAGCAATTGTCTTTAT
>CAZUHR010000196.1:0-6399 GCA_964620335.1 uncultured Desulfobacteraceae bacterium | reverse complement strand
CAATTATTACAGAAAATACTTGAATAGTCACCAATTTTTGTTGCTCCATATGACCACCGGACCATAGAGCGGGCTAGGAGGCTGTCGGAGAACCGGCTCTCCGACAGCCTCTTAGTAAAAAAAAGGGCATCGCTAAACAGGATATTCCTTTTTGAGCGATGCCCCATAAAACATCAGTCTAAATTTGCGAAATCAGTTTCAACTCAGTTGACAGTTATCTTTTTGGTTTCGCTTTTCTCATCTTTCTCAAGTATGAGTTTGAGGATACCATCTTTAAAATTGGCATCCACCTTTTCCGTTTTGACCTTCTCGGGAATATGAAAGCTTCGCTGGAATGATCCATAGGATCTTTCTATTCGGTGATAGTTCTCACCTTTGTCTTCTTTTTCCTGTTTCTTTTCACCTTTGACGGTCAGGATACCATCAGAAAGGGTTATATCAAGATCCTTGGCATCAATACCTGGCAGTTCCGCCGTTAATGTATATTCCTTGTCATTTTCTGAAATATCGAAGGCAGGAACCCAGGCTCTCTCTTTATCAAGAAAATCGGGAGACCAGTCTTCAAATAATCGATCAAATAAAGCCCTTTCAGGTAAAAACGAAAATGTTCTCGGAATCAAATTTAGCATTCTTGTCATTTTTTTCACCTCCTTATGTTGAATAACGTCCGGAAGTACTTCCTTTTTTGCGCTACTCTAATTTAAACACTGCCTGTACGAAGTCAAGAGGGGCAGGAATCAGGCAGCAGCCTTTTCTTTTTTCAGGATTTCGCCGCGTGTACTGATGACTATCTCCTCTATGGGAATATCCTTTCCCGCAGCATCAAGGGCTCTTTTGACGATCATGGGCAGGCCCGAGCAGCAGGGAACTTCCATGATAAGGGTAGTGATACTCTTGATGTCGGCGGCCTTGAATATTTCCGTGAATTTCAGGATGTAGTCTTCAACGTCATCAAATTTAGGACATCCAACCATGACCACTTTGCCATTGAGAAAGTCCCTGTGAAAGTTGGGGTAGGCAAACGGGGTACAGTCTGCCGCAATAAGAAGATCAGCACCTTTGAGAAAAGAGGCATTCGGCGGCACCAGGTTTATCTGGACAGGCCAGTGGGAAAGGGTTGATTCGGACCTTGGCTGTGACTCCTTTTCCGGTGTCTTCATGTGTGAAAACATTGGACCGAAGGTCTGTACATGCGTAGACGGACAGCCGCAGGCAAGTGGGATCCCAATCTTTTCTTTGGGGTGCTCTTTCTCTTTCAGGTAAGTCTCTACAGCTTCTTCATCGAAGTCCTCCGCTTCCCGCTCCACTATGGTGATGGCCCCGTTGGGGCAATCGCCCAAACAGGCCCCAAGGCCGTCGCAGTAACTCTCCGACGCGAGACGGGCCTTGCCGTCCACTATATCTATAGCCCCTTCGGCGCAGCCTGGCACGCACTGCCCGCAGCCATCACAAAGTTCTTCATCAATTTCTATTATTTTTCGCATTACTTTCATTGTGTTTTCCTTTTAAGTTTTATTTGAACGCTGATTAACGCAGGTTTTCAGGATTAATTTGCCCCGGATTCACATAGGTCGTTTTCAAACAAATCCGTGTTTATCTGGTTTTATCTGCGTCCTGTTTTAAGAGCACTTTCTTAGCCAGATCACGCCCGCTCTCGGTGAGAAAGGATTTTTCAATAATATCCGTCAACTTTTCAGGATCTGCCGCGTCTTTCTTTTGCTTCTCTTCCAGGTTCGCAATCAGGTCGGCATCGTAGAGGCTCTTGAAATTAATGCTTTCTTCATCCCCGGGATGATGGTGGTGACCGATAATGTCGCATACCTCATTGATCAATTCTTCCTTTGCCCCGAGCCTGTATAGTATTTCTTTCGCAATAGCCGGGCCTTCCTCTTCATGGTACCTCGCTGCCGTGTTCTGGTGTTTTCGCTCGGCTTCTTTTATGCCGATATCATGAAGATATGCAGCGCACAGAATAATTGCCAGGCTCCCACCTTCTTCCCTGCCGATTTGCTCGGCATATCTGGCCACCCTGATTGCATGGCCGACCCTCTTGAAATCCTGTTTGAGGTATCTTTTCATCTCGATCGCTACCCTGTCCTTTAAGAGGTCCTCTTTCTGGGCAACAAGTTCTGGCGGGAGGTTTCCTATGCACTGCTCGGCATATGGACAATAAGATGCACAGCCAAAATCGAGGCTTGGATTGAGAAAGCGATGGCCGCACTTAGGGCATTTGCGGGTTGGATCATCCTTGAAAAACTCTACTTCATTTCCGCATTTTGGGCACTTTGCCTCAAAAATTGCACCGGGTTTCCAGAATTGCATATCCTGTCCGGGACATTTCATTTTCTACCTCCATAAAACAGCTTATCTCTATGTGAAATTCGAAACGGAAGATTTGTTCCCTTCCCCAGTTTCAAGTTTCCATTATCAAATTTCAAGCCCTATTTTCCGGCCATCATAGCCTCTATATCTTCCTCAACCGTCGCTATCTGCTTGATATCAAATTTATCTACCAGGACCTTGAGGACATTGGGGGATACAAACGCCGGCAGTGTCGGACCCAAACGAAGCCCTTTGATACCAAGGAAAAGAAGGGCTAAAAGAACCGCAACCGCTTTTTGTTCATACCATCCGATATCAAAAGAAATAGGAAGATCATTGATATCGTTAAGTTCAAAGACTTCTTTCAACTTTAATGCTATTACCGCGAGTGAATAACAATCATTGCACTGCCCCGCGTCAAGCACCCTTGGAATACCGCCGATATCGCCAAGTTCGAGCTTGTTATAACGGTATTTCGCGCATCCCGCGGTCAGGATAACTGTATCCTTTGGGAGTGCCTGAGCAACTTCGGTAAAATAGTTCCTTGCCTTCTGACGGCCATCGCAGCCTGCCATCACTATAAAGCGCTTGATTGCACCGGATTTCACGGCATCCACTACCTTATCTGCCATTGCAAGGACCTGGTTATGCGCAAACCCACCGACGATTTTTCCGGTTTCAATCTCAACGGGCGGGTCGCATTTCTTTGCCCTTTCTATGACTTCGGAAAAGTCTTTTGCTCCACCTTCAGGCCTGTCCGGAATATGCTTTGCACCGGGATATCCGACCATTCCAGTGGTAAAAAGCCTGTCCAGATATGTATTGTCTTTCTTAAGAGGAACAAGGCAATTGGTAGTCAATATTATTGGCCCGTTGAATGATTCAAATTCCTTGTTCTGGTGCCACCAGGAGCTTCCGTAGTTCCCCGCAAAATGATCATACTTCTTAAATACGGGGTAGTAATTTGCAGGGAGCATTTCACCGTGGGTGTAGACATCAATGCCAGTCCCTTCTGTCTGCTTCAGCAGTTCCTCCATATCCTTCAGATCATGACCGCTGATCAGGATCCCGGGGTTGTTGCGAACCCCGATATTGACCTCCGTGATCTCGGGGTTGCCATAAGCAGATGTGTTTGCCTCATCAAGAAGCGCCATTGTATTAACAGCAACTTCTCCGCACCTCATCACCATTGCCACCATCTCATCCACAGATAAATCCTTGGTAGTGGATGCAAGGGCCTCCATAAGGAAGGCGTAAATATCATCCTTTTCAAATCCCAGGATAGCCGCATGATCTGCATAGGCAGCAATACCTTTTAGTCCAATGATCAAAAGGTATCTTAGGGAGCGAACATCTTCATCTTCCGTAGTGAGAACGCCCACTTCCTTTGCCTTTTCATAAAATTCCGCGCTATCATCAGAATACCATGTGGCCGCGTCATGCAATTCCTCTGAAAATTCCCGGCCTTTTTTCTCTTTGTAAGAGGTCAGAAAACGCACCTTGAGTTCTTCCCGAATCTTCAAACCTTTTTTGATGAGGGAAGTGAATTTCTCGTTATCCCAGTTTGCATTTGTGATGGTTGTAAAAAGGGCCTGGGCAATAAACAGGCCGATTTTTTTGTCAACAATTCCCAGTTCTTTCGTCTTTTCTCCATAGATGGAAATTCCCTTCAAAACATGGATCAAAAGGTCCTGAAGATTGGCCGTGTCCTCTGGTTTTCCACAGACCCCTTTAATTGTGCAGCCTGTATTTTTGGCTGTCTCCTGACATTGAAAACAAAACATAATAACCCTCCTTTCTATTTTTAATGTTTCTTTCTATTACGACCTTGATTTTGATCCCATTATCGACACTCGAGAAAAAGAATCATTGACTTAAGTCAATATAATCATTTTTTTGTTTTAGGACCGAAATGCTTGCAAAATGCAGAGGACTTTAGTAAACGAATCGGGCTTCAAGCCCTTGTTAAATAAAATTATGCTCCTTGTGTTTTTCCGAAATAGCGGCAGCCAGATTATCCAATGCCTTAAAATCATCCTCTAAAGGCACCCCTTTGCAAAGGACTGGGTTTATGACCTCTACCTTGAGATTGGGGATCATTCCCGCTAATGTTTCTACTGTCTTCCCTCCCCACCCATAGGAACCGATAATGGAAAGGAATTTTGTTTTGGGCCGAAGTGCGTTTGCGAGGAATGCACTATAGGCAGCGTAAGGATGAGGGCCTGCCAGGATTGTGGGGGTTCCGACGACGATTGTGGCGGCGTCAACCAGGGCCATGGCGAGTTTTCCTATGTCAGTTACGGCCAGGTTGAACTGTTCGACCCTCACGCCTTTTTCCACAAGGGCTGAAACAAAATAATCGACCATCTGCTTTGTGCTTTCGTGCATGGATACGTAGGGCAGGACTACTGTGTTTAGGGGAGGGCCGAGGATCCAATCACGATAGGCATTAATAATAAATGCCGGGTGGGGATATATTTGTCCATGACTGGGGGCTATCATTTCTATATCGTAAGACGCGAGTTTTTCAAGGCTTTTTGCGATTACGTTCCGGAATGGCATCATTATCTCGGCAAAGTAGCGCTTAGCGGCCTCGTAGACACGCCCTTCATCAGTTACATAGAGGTCGGTTGTTGCAATATGGGAACCGAAAAAATCACAGCTGAAGAGGATCCTGTCTTCTTCCAGATAGGTCACCATGGTTTCAGGCCAATGAACCCAGGGAGTGTGAATAAATTTCAAGGTTTTGTCCCCGAGTGATAAAGTTTCACCGTCCTTGACGGTTATGAAAGATTCTTCAGGTATTCGCAGAAGATCAATAAGCATTTCCTTTGCTTTGGGAGTTGATATCAATTTTGCGTCAGGGTATTTTTCAAGAACTTGTGGGATTGTTCCGGAGTGGTCCTGCTCAGCATGGTGCGAGATGACGTAATCGATCTTAGGGACCCCCTCAAGCTGTGATAGAAGTTCATTAGCCATGGGTGGATCAACTGAATCAAGTAAAACAGTCTTCTCACTCCCTTCAATGAGGTAGGCGTTATAGGTGGTTCCGTCCGGAAGGGGGACAAGAGAGTCGAATAGACGCCTATCCCAATCTACTGAACCCATCCAGTAAATACGGCCTTTTATTTTTCTTGCTTTCATAGAAGTTCCTCCTTTTGTTCTCAAGATTTATAGTATTTAGGTTGTCTTATGTAGGTATCACGCTCAGTTCTGGGTTTTTTTCACCAAAATTTTTAATGAGCTCACTCATGACTTCTTCTCGTGTCTTTCCTTTGTCCTCAAGTGCCTTTATGAGCTGGTAGGCCCCAAATAATGATGAAGGGCCTATCTCGGAAGCAAAGGTCCCAACTCCCCCATCCCAGACAAACATGGAAAAAAGTTAATCTAATTCATCCACAGTAACACCCAGTGCAAACGCCTTTACCAGTTCACTTGTTGCCTGGCGATATCTTCCCGCTCCCACTCCATTTGCAAGTGAGAGGAGCAACTTTGTCTTTTGATCAATTGCGGGTGTTACTTTTCCCCTGTCATACCGTAATCTTGGGACCATTATGGAATACAGAGAAAAACATTTCCTTGACCTAAGTCAAGAAGGCGATTTTTTTGTTTCACAATGATAGTCCATCAGTCCATTTAAGCCTCTAAATTCTAATATCTCGCCAAACCGCTCTCCCTCGACGCAATATTTTTGATAGTGGTTCAAGCACCGCTCAATAATCCCAGGGACTTCCTCGACTTCATGAATCCCGGGCAATTCAGTTCCTAACGTGGGATGTCATCCTAATTTTCCACCAACCAGGATGCGGTAGCCCTTAGCGCCCTCCTGCAGGGTGCCTGTCGGGCGGACGCCCACGCACTGGCCGCAGTAAAGGCATTTTTTGTCATCTACAAAAGGCTTATTGTTATTTAGGGAAAGGGCGTTTTCTTTACAGACCTCCACGCAGATCCCGCACTGGATTTTTCCTCCACCCAGCTTTCTAAAGTAAGGAAAGAGTTTTGTCCGGATGAGGCCTTTTTTTGCGGTTTGGGCCCCTGATGTTCCAGGAAAAACAAAGAAGGGGGCAGCACAAAATA
>CAZUHR010000195.1:0-6462 GCA_964620335.1 uncultured Desulfobacteraceae bacterium | reverse complement strand
CCGGTAATCACGTAATAATGATCATCATCAAAGCGTCCCACGCCGGCATTGTCCCACAAGACCGATATGACCCAGTCCTTTTCTTGTTTAATCTTAAGGGTGGGGTTCTCAATGCATGATTTGAAGAGGTTGTCAACGACCTCCTTATGGCCGGTGGCCATATCATGGTATCTGAAAAGCCCCCTGAAGGTGTTGTGGTTACAGTGATCGCTGCGGGCCTGGGAAATATACTCTAGTTCAACATCGGTGGGAAGGTCCAGACCGACCTTTTTCCGGGCATCACGGATGTCTTGTCTCAAAAAGTATTTCCTTATTACCGGAATGTCCCTGTTCTGGAGCGCGAGATTGCGCTTAAGAGAAATTTGACGCAATTCCTCGTCGCTTTGAATGGGTATGACGCTGACTCTGGGTTCGTGGTCGAGGATGACTTTTGGCACCGGGAACCCGATTCCTTCGTCATCTTTCCAGTCCTTTTTCGAATATATTTTCCATTGCTGAATAATGTCGTTGGCTAAAAGTTCGCTAGCGATCTTGCGGGCCTGTTTTTCTGAAAGTTGCCCTTTGAGTTCATAGAGCTTTGATGTATAAACGGCCTGGTCAGATTCGAATCTGATTCCGAGGAGGTCTTCGATAGCCTCGGACGCCGTGCTGCCGGCCGTATCCCTTACTCCCGGCCGGAATCCGATCCATATCAACCAGTCAAAATCCGCGGGAGTGGGGGCATAGGATGACTCTTCAGTAACCGGATTTGTGAATATCTCCGTGCGAATCTGCTCCAATTGTGCCCGGTTCAGTTCCGCGTCAATGGTCAATACCCGAGTTACCCGAATTTCCTCAACCTCGAACCCGAAGTACTCCCTTGATTTTCGGCGGATGCCTGCACCTTCGGCATCCATTAGTTCTTTTTTCAGCCTTATTTCCAGTCTTGAAACCATTTTATTGCCTTATCCCGCCCTTTCTTGCTTTCAAATAGCTGAATTGGTAATAAAATTAATTGAAATACGAGTACGAGTCAATACAATATGCTAGGAACATAGGGGTTGAAATCCGGAAAGCCAATGAATATACTTATAATTGACGACTAAAGATCAAAAACTGGGCATTATCAATGAAAAATTGATGGACTCGTAAAAAGTCCATCAATCCCGTACAGCGGGAGGGTGGAATTATTTTAATTCAATTCAAATGGCGGGGGAGGGGTAGCCCTCTCCCGCCTAGTAAAAAGGCGTGAAGCGACTTTTTACGAGATTATCAAAATTGAACAATAAAGGATCAATAAATATGGAAGACGAAGAAATACAATTAGATGAAAAGAGTGATCGCGGGAAAATACCGGGTCAGAAAGAACTCGAAAAGGAATTAAGTGACTATCTTTCAAAGAAATACGGTAATCGGGTTAAGATTATCTCGCCGCTTGTTTTTCCAAAAGTGGATCAAATATCGTCCGATAAATCAGGCAAGGAGGTGGATTCCGGGGATCTGCCTCCGTTCGACATGCTTCCCGAGGAACTGGAATCGTATCTGGATAGTTTCGTTGTAAAGCAAGAACAGGCCAAGGTGGTTTTGTCGACAAAGGTCTGCACCCACTTCAACAGGATTAAGCATGCCAAAAAGTGTGCAGGTAAAAAGAACATCGCGGGCGTCGGGATGATCAAGAATAATGTGCTAATGATCGGTCCAACAGGAGTGGGTAAAACCTATATCATAAAGCTTATAGCACAGAAACTGGGTGTTCCGTTTGTAAAGGGGGACGCCACAAAGTTCAGTGAAACCGGCTATGTGGGCGGGGACGTGGAAGACTTGATCCGTGACCTTGTGTACGAAGCAAATGATGATATCAACCTGGCTGAGAACGGCATTGTATATATTGATGAAATTGACAAGATCGCTTCATCTCAGAACATTATCGGTCATGATGTTTCCCGGACCGGCGTCCAGAGGGCACTGCTGAAGCCCATGGAAGAGACACAGGTGGATCTGAAGGTTCCCCACGATCCAATATCCCAGATTCAGGCCATTGAGCATTACAGGAGGACCGGGAAAAGAGAAAAAAGAGAAGTCAATACAAAAAATATCTTGTTTATTATGAGCGGGGCCTTTGGTGAACTGACCGAAATAATAAAGAAAAGGCTTCAAAAACAGGGAATAGGATTTGAAGCTGACGTCAGACCCACTGAGGTGCCGTGGGAAATCCTGAAGGGAGTTACGGCAAAGGATCTCATAGATTTTGGTTTTGAGTCGGAATTTGTAGGTCGGCTGCCGGTCGTCGTTGTGTTTGATGAACTCACAAAGGAGGATTTAGTAGAGATTCTGAAGAATCCCAATAATCCTATTATTATAAGCAAGCGGCTTGATTTCATGGCTTACGGAATAGACATCAAGTTCGAAGAGGAGGCCTTGGTAAAAATCGCCGAACTAGCGGCCGCTGAAAAGACCGGTGCACGGGGTCTTGTGAGCGCCATTGAGAAAATCTTGATCCCATTTGAAAAGAAGTTTCCCTCCACGGAACGCAAGAGATTTTTAGTAACACCGGAAGTGGTCGAAGATGCGCAAGGTCAACTTGAGCTGTTGTTAAAGAACCCCGATGATGCGGAAGCTAACGACAGGTTTGAGAAGGCCGAAAAACAGGAGTTTGAAAACATAAAGGAATATATTTCCGGGAGGGCGAAGAGCTATTATGATAAGACAGGGCTTGAGATCAATGAAAGGAGAATGGATATTATTGCGGGATTGTATCTGAAAAACACCACGGACATTAATACCGCCTTTGATGTTTTCATGGATATGTATAATGAGGTCAGGCTTGAAGAGGCGTCCCTGAATGATAAGGTGGAGGTTAATGTCTTTTTTGATGAGAGCGCGGTGGACGAGATCATAAATCAGGCTGTCAAGACAAATGAGGCTGCCGGTCCCTTGGCCGTTAAACTGGTAAAAAGGCTTGAATATGGTCTGAACCTTGTGAAGGGCCGGTCCGGTATCGAGAGTTTTACCATTAATAGTGAGGCTGTTACGGACATGGAAAGTTTTGTAAACAACCTCATCAAAAAGTATTACGATCAGAACTACCAGGCTGACGACCATGATAACTGAGCGTTCAGCAACCGATAATTTACTGTCAGCTTATATATGTTAGCCATTACTCCCTACTTGCGGGTTAATCAAGGAGAGCACAAAATCATGCTTACCTCAATTACAAGAGGCTGAATACTCTCCGCTAATAGCTGAATGCCCCTAATCAATAAATGATCGGTATATCAAAACTTTATTGCGGTACGGTGGAACCGTCGGACGCCCTTCGTTACGGGAGGCGTTCAAGCGACCTTCCTTCACATCTTCTCCAGTTTTCCCAGGACAAGAAACCCGTCGTAGTCTGGAATGTCACGAGGGCCTGTAATCTGAATTGTGTTCACTGCTATGCCAGGGCTGTTGATCGCACCCGTGAAAAGGAACTCTCACACGATCAAGGCCTGGCCCTGATTGATGACCTCGCTTCCTTTGATGTACCGGTCATCCTGTTTTCAGGCGGTGAACCCCTCATGCGGCCCGACCTTGTTGAACTCGCCAGGCATGCCGTTTCTAAAGGCATGAGGGCGGTCATCTCCAGCAACGGAACCCTGATCACGCAGGAAAAGGCAAGGGAGTTAAAGGGCGTTGGCCTTTCCTATGTCGGGGTCAGCCTGGATGGTATGGAGTCCGTCAATGATCGCTTCAGGGGTAAAAAGGGCGCCTTTCAGGATGCTATGGCAGGGATAAGGAATTGCCACGAAGCCGGGCTTAAGGTGGGTCTCAGGTTTACCATTAACCGCATGAACATAAATGAGATTCCTAATATTTTTGATCTTTTGGAGGAATATGATGTCCCCAGGGTGTGCTTTTACCACCTGGTCTATGCGGGGCGGGGTTCGGATCTCGTGGAACAGGACCTGGATCACGGTGAAACTCGAAAAGTGGTAGACCTCATAATTGACAGGACAAGGGATTTACATGATAGGGGGCTCCCCAAAGAAGTCCTGACCGTTGATAATCATGCGGACGGTCCATACCTGTACCTTCGAATGAAAAGGGAAAAAAGTTCAAGGGCAGAGGAGGTCCTCCGGCTTCTCAATATGAACGAGGGTAACAATTCCGGAAGGGGCATCGGGTGCGTTAGCTGGGACGGTTCTGTACATGCTGATCAGTTCTGGCGGCATGAAAGCTTCGGCAATATCCTTGACAGAACGTTCGGTGAAATCTGGTCGGATCTTTCCAATCCTTTGATGGCAAAATTGAAGGACAAGAAGAAATACGTTAAAGGCCGTTGTGCCAGGTGCAAATGGCTTGATATATGTGCAGGTAATTTTAGGGTCAGGGCGGAAGCCGTAACCGGCGATATCTGGGGCGATGACCCAGCCTGTTATCTTACAGATGAAGAGATCACAGGTTCCGAGATTGAATAAAGTGAACTGAAGTGCCTGAAATTTGTGGCACGAATAAAAGGAAAAGTGAGCAATGACTGAGAATGAATCCATAACAATAAGACCGCGCAGGCTAAGAAGGACCCCTGCCATCAGGGACATGGTGAGGGAGACGACCCTTTCGGTAAAAGACTTTATTGCTCCCCTTTTTGTGAAACCCGGCAAGGCTAAAAAGGACCCCATTTCCTCAATGCCCGGGCAATATCAATTTTCAGTGGATACAGTCGTGAAAGAGGCAGGTGAGTTATGGGAACTCGGGATTCCTTCGCTTATTCTTTTTGGATTGCCTGATCAGAAGGACGCCACGGGAAGCAGGTCCTGGGCGGATGACGGGATTGTACAACAGGCTGTATCCGCCATCAAGGACCGGTTTCCGGATATGGTGGTTATTACCGATGTCTGCCTCTGCGAGTATACGGATCACGGGCACTGCGGCGTGATTGTAAACGGTGAGGTGGATAATGATACCACCCTGGAATTGCTTGCCCAACAGGCGATTTCACATGCCAGGGCAGGAGCCGATTTCGTTGCGCCTTCCGATATGATGGACGGCCGTGTTGGAGTCATCAGGAAAGCCCTTGATGCAGAGAATTATTTCAATACGTGTATCCTTTCATACGCAGTAAAGTATGCCTCTGCATTTTACGGCCCTTTTCGGGAGGCCGCTGACTCGGCACCGCAGTTCGGAGACCGGGCAGGATATCAGATGGATCCCCCCAATGCCCTCGAGGCCTTGAAAGAGGCCGAATTGGATATGGAGGAGGGTGCGGACATAATCATGGTAAAGCCGGCTATGCCCTACCTGGATATAATTGCGCGGGTGCGCGAAATCAGTCTGATCCCCGTGGCCGCTTATAACGTCAGCGGTGAATATGCCATGGTAAAGGCGGCTGAGATGAACGGATGGATCGACGGTAAAAGGGCTATGATGGAGATGCTGATATCCATCAGAAGGGCGGGTGCTGATCTGATCCTGACCTACTTTGCTAAAGAAGCGGCCCGGCAATTGAGGCCTTAAACTTCTGCTTGGAACGGCCCCGGGAGAGACCCTTTATCGTGGCCTTGGTCTTTGATATCTGCATCGGGCTGTCTATTTGCGGGAACGGGGGCGTTCGACTCCTGGGGCAGAAGTTTGAATGCGCATTTTGAAAATAGAGTGCCGTGGCCCATCCACCGTATGTAGAGATAAAGTTTAAAAGGCTTGGTATGGCACTCTCCTTAAGGCTGCACCTACTCCTAAGGTGCAGGCGACCCTCGCTGCGATCTTCTGGAATAGAAGGTAATAGATACCAATAGGCCGTTGCAGTGAAGACCGCGACTCGGGCCACAGTATAGGCAAGAGGAGTTTGATCCGGAAGATGCAGCCTTTCGAAGAGCCCCACACCTTCGCCTCAATAAAGGGCCGCTTATGATGATGCTCTTTGGAGCTATAAAAAAGGCATAGTTTTGAAAATTTGGTCCTAAACCTGAAGTCAAACGTAACGTATTTGATAATTTGAGAAAATAATTTTCTGCGACAATCTGCGCAAATCTGCGTCCTATAATTGGAAACTTTATCTTCACATAAAAATCAACTCAGGCTCGTGGCATGGGAGATCACGAGAAAATGCAATCTGAACTGTATCCATTGCCGTGCCGGATCAGATAGGGGCCCTTACCCAGATGAACTGGACACGGCCAAGTGCTTGGAGATTCTGAATCAGATAGGCCGTGTGGGAGAACCGATCATCATATTGACCGGAGGTGAACCCCTGTTAAGAGATGATGTGTTTGATTTGGCCGCGCATGGTACAAAAATTGGTCTTCGCATGGTGATGGCGACAAACGGGACCCTCTTGACACCGGGAATTGTCGAGAAAATAAAAGCCTCGGGAATAAAAAGGGTGAGTATCTCGATTGACGGGGCGGATGAAGATCAACATGATCGGTTCAGAAATGTCCCTGGGGCCTTCGGGCGGGCAATGGAAGGGATCCGGCTGCTGAAAAAGGGCGGAGTGGAGTTTCAGAT
>CAZUHR010000194.1:0-6520 GCA_964620335.1 uncultured Desulfobacteraceae bacterium | reverse complement strand
TTGACCTGATGCTGGCCAATGCAATCAACGAGGCCGCCTATATGATCCAGGAAGGTATCTGCGACCGGCCCCAGGATATGGATCTGGCCATGATCTACGGCACCGGTTTCCCACCCTACAGGGGTGGGGTTCTCCGTTACGCAGATGCATGGGGAATCAGTAATGTGTATGAATATCTTGTAAAGCAAGAGACAGAGTTCGGGCTGCGGTTCAAACCTGCAACCCTGTTAAAGGAAATGGCTGAATCGGGAGACACCTTTTACAAATAATAAGGAAACTTTTATGGCAGAGCGCTTTACAAGCGAACGCAATCTGAAATTCATGCTCTACGAGGTTTTTGATGTAGAAGCCATGACCCGGTACGAGTACTTTAAGGAGCACGACCGGGAGATCTTTGACCTCGTCCTTGAGACCGCACTCAGGATCGGCAAGGATCTGCTACAGCCGACACTCCAAGAGATGGATAAAAACCCGCCGGAATTTATTGACGGGCACATCAAAGTCCATCCAATGGTACGTTCCTTTATGAAGGAATGCGGCGAGGGGGGGTGGATTGCCGCCGGCGCGCCCTTTGACCTGGGAGGGCAGCAATTTCCTCTCATGATATCGGCCGCCTTTCGGTTCATTCTTTCCGCTGCCAACTATTCTGCGAGTGTCTACCCTCTTCTCACCACCGGTGCGGCGCATCTTATAGAGTCTTTCGGGTCGCAGGAGATGATCCAGACTTATATACCCAAGATGTTTTCCGGAGAATGGCAGGGAACCATGGCTCTGACAGAACCACAGGCCGGGAGTTCGCTGGCCGAAATCACAACCCTTGCCGAGCCCACCGATCGGGGTTACTACAAGATGCGCGGCCAGAAAATTTTTATCTCCGCCGGGGAACACGATGGGGTGGAAAACGTCATACAGCTGCTGCTGGCGAGGATCAAAGGAGCACCTCCAGGCGTGAAGGGGCTTTCCCTGTTCGTGGTTCCCAATAAGAGGATCCAGGAAAACGGAGAGCTGGCCCCCAATGACGTGAATGTCGCCGGGATCTATCACAAGCTGGGGTATCGCGGATCCCCCATAACCCAGTTGAGCCTTGGAGAAAAAGATGACTGCCGGGGGTATCTTGTCGGCCAGCCACACAAAGGGCTTTCCTATATGTTTCAAATGATGAACGAGGCCCGGATCGACGTGGGTATGGGCGCGGCCGCCATAGCTTCGGCTGCTTATTATGCGTCCCTGGAATACACCCGAGAAAGAATCCAGGGAAAAAGACTTTCCGCAAAGGATCCCGCTATGCCCCCTGTGCCCATTATCGAGCATCCGGATGTGAAACGGATGCTTCTTTTTCAGCGTGCCATGGTGGAGGGTTCTCTTTCACTCATTTTCCAGTGCTGTCAGTATTCGGACATGATCCGGGTTTCAGAGGGAGAGGAGAAAGAACGATTTAGCCTATTGCTCGATCTGTTGACGCCTGCGGCCAAGTCCTATCCCTCAGAAATGGGCCTTGTATCTGTCAGCCTGGGCCTCCAGTGTCTGGGGGGATACGGGTACTGTGATGAATTCCCCTTGGAACTATATTACCGGGATGCGCGCATCCACCCTATTCACGAGGGAACGACCGGTATCCAGGGACTGGACCTCCTCGGTCGCAAGGTCCTTATGAAGGATGGCAGGGCCCTGGAGCTTTTTTTTGAGGAGGTCGGAAAAACCATGCGGGCAGCGAAAGAAATTCCCGCGCTCGAACCTTATGCCCAAAGACTGTACAATGCCTGTGAAAGACTGAAGGAGATCACCTCTCACCTGGTCCAGTTGGCGCTCAAAAAAAATCTTGAATTGTTTTTGGCGGACGCCACCCTTTACCTTGAATTTTTCGGAATCATCTCCGTGGCATGGCAGTGGCTGCTCCAGGCCCTTTCGGTGCAAAAGGCCTTGGGAAAAAACCCCTCAGAAAGAGAAATCCTCTTCTACCAGGGCAAACTGTATGCCTTCAGGTTTTTTTTCCATTATGAGCTCCCCAAGATAGAGGGGTTGGGCAAGCGATTGATGGAGAGCGACGGCTTAACCGTGGACATGAAAGAGTCTTTTTTTTCGGATTAGCCGTTTCAGCCATTGGTCCGACATGACTGAATATTTAGGAAAAAACAAAAAAGAGGTAATTTAGAATGGCGCGCCAGAAAAGGTCCGAGGCACGTAAAGAACAGATACTTAAAGCGGCCGAGAAGATCTTCGCAAAAAAGGGATTTCATGAGGCGACCATATCGGAAGTTGCCCGTGAAGCCGGCCTTTCCGATGCAACTATTTACGAATATTTTTCGACCAAGGAAGAACTCCTTTTTTCCATCCCCCGAGAGACCACGCGCAGGGGCATGGAAAGGATGGAGGGGTACCTCAAAGGCATTCGCGGGGCCGGCAATAAGATTCGTACCATTATCTACCATTACCTCTTGTTTTATCAAAATGAGCCCGATTATGCCTCTGTGATTATGTTGGTCCTCAAATCGAGCCGCAACTTCCTGGAGACAGAGGCCTATCAGGTCATTCGCGAGGGATTCCGCGGCATTCTTTCGGTTATTCGAGAAGGAATAGATTCAGGAGAGTTCCGGCCTGACACGGATCCCTATCTGGTCCGGCAATTGATCTTGGGGGTAATGGAACACATTGTCATCAGATGGCTTCTGCTGGGTAAGCCGAAAGACATTCTACAATATGCCGATCCCATCACGGATATGATCATAGACGGAATTCAAAACCGCACCCAAACGCAGGGCTGGGATCTCCATATCAAATTGGAGCCCCAGGAAGAAGTCCGAACTCAGGCGACTTCTTATCTTTCAAAAACAAGAGAGAAAACCACTCCCGAAAAAAAGAAGTGAAAGGTTCAGCCATGGACCGTTCGATTGCGGCACTTGTTCGTTACGAAAAACCTTTTGAATCAGTCCGGAAGGCGGTTGAACTCTCCGGCGGTCTGGATCATCTGGCTTCCGGGTCGAAGCTCTTTATAAAGCCCAACATAGTCTTCTGGACAAAGGAAGCGGCATTTCCCAAGTGGGGAGTCATTACCACATCCCGGGTCGTTGAGGACATGGTGGTGCTACTCAAAGAAAGGGGTGTCGATGACATCACCATCGGCGAGGGAACAGTCCTCATGAATCCCAAGGATCGGGAGACCTCCCAACATGCCTTCGAGACCCTCGGCTACAATGTTCTAAAAAAACGTTACGGTGTAAGATGTATCAGCGTCCACGAAAGGCCCTTTGAAAAGGTGGATCTCGGACATGGGGTGGCTCTTGACTTCAATACGGACATGCTGGGAAGCGATTTCCTGGTAGACCTCCCGGTCCTTAAAACCCATGCCCAGACGGTTGTCAGCCTCGGGATCAAGAACTTGAAAGGGCTTTTGAATATCCGGTCCAGGCAGAAATGTCACAGTGCCGATCCGGATATGGACCTCAACGCCATGGTGGCACGACTGCCGAATGTCCTTCCGCCCTGTTTTGTCCTGCTGGACGGAATTTACACAAATGAGCGAGGCCCGGGTTTCGACGGCACTATGAGGAGAAGCAATATCCTGGTCGCCTCTCCGAACATCCTCTCGGCGGATATGGTGGGCGCCAGGCTCCTGGGATATAAATCGTCGGAGGTCCCGCATCTGGCCCATGTGGCACGGGATTGCAAAAGGCCCGCAGACCTGTCCGACATAGAAGTGGTAGGAGAAAAAATTGAGACCATGGAGTCTCTTCACGAATACTCCTTTCCCTACACTGAGGATGGGAGCCTTCCGATGTTTATGGAGCGAAAAGGTATTCAAGGACTCTCCTACCGGAAGTACGACCTCACAATCTGCACCTATTGCTCTTCCCTCACCAGGGTGATTCTGATGGGCATTGCCAAGGCCTGGAACGGCAAGCCGTGGGATGATGTGGAGGTGCTCACAGGGAAAGTAATGCAGGCCACACCGGGGAAGAAAAAGACTATTCTTGTTGGAAAATGTATATGCCGGGCAAATAAGGACAATTCGGACATCACGGAAGCCATTCCCGTCAAGGGGTGTCCTCCCTCCATGAAAAAGGTAGTTGATGCCTTTCACCGGGCAGGCATCCCGGTGGATCCTGCCATATTTGAGAATAAGGACAGGACGGCCGGACTGTATATGAAGAAATACGAAGGTAAACCTGAATTCGACGAATCTTTTTTTAGAATTTATTAGGGGATGAAGACAAAAAGTTTCCGCTTGAGTCTACTTGGAGGCGAAGGCATGGGATTCTTCGAAGGGAAGCATCTTTCGGATAAAAATTATTCTGCCGTATCGCGGCCCGAGTCTCGGCCTGCATTCCAACGGCCTAATGGAATCAAAAGCCTTGTGTTCCAGCAGGCTGCGGGGAGGGCCGCTTGCAGCGTAGGAATAGATGCGGACTGGAGAAGAATGCCATGCCGAGCCGTTTGACCGGCTGTGCAACGAGTTAAGCTCACCCAAAGGGTGGAGCTTTATTTACCGGTAAATGTTTGAGGCATAGGAAATGCAGAGCGTCTTGATTGTTGGAGCAGGATTTATGGGATCAGGTATTGCCCAGGTTTGTGCCCAGAACGGTTACAGCGTCCACCTGATGGATGTGAAACCGGAGGCATTGGAAAAGGCCAAACGACAAATCCGCTGGTCCCTTGAAAAATTGTCCGCAAAAGGTACTCTTCAGGAATCTCCCGGGACAGTCCTTGAAAGGATTGCAACGGAGGCCAATTTGACGAGTGCGGCCATGGCAAACTGGGTCATTGAATGCGCCCTGGAGATTGCCGAACTAAAATACGACGTCTTTCGGGAACTGGATCGGCTGGCCCCCATTGAAACACCCCTTGCAACCAACACATCTTCTATTCCTATCACCCGGATCGCGAAGGCAACAAGGAACCCCGAAAGAGTCCTGGGCATCCATTTCTTCGGGCCTGTCCCGCTGATGGATCTGGTTGAAGTGGTGAAAGGGGAAAAAACATCCCTTGAGGTCTTTGAACAGGGGGTCGATTTTGTACGGTCTCTGGGCAAGACCCCGGTTCGCGTGCACAGGGATATTCCCGGTTTTGTCATGAACCGGGTCTTCTCCGCCGCCTTTAGGGAGGCCGTTGATCTCGTGGACCAGGGTGTTGTGAGTGTCGAGGATGTGGACATCGGCATGCGCCTGGGATACGGATGGAGCTCAGGCCCTTTTGAAGTTGCCGACAATGCCGGCTTGGACACCTTTCTTCTGGTCAGCCAATTCATGAAAAGCATGGATGAAAAACACCTGTTTTCAAACTCGAAATTGATTGAGGAAATGGTTGAACAAGGACGCTTGGGCAGGAAGGCGGGTAAAGGATTCTACGGCTATACCGCCGAAGGGAAGAGAATTCCTTTTAAATAAACGCATTTTAAAAGCTTGATGTTAAAAACTTAAAATAGAGGAGGTTTGACTATGAAAGAAGTAGTGATCGCAGGGTATCTGAGGACCGCTCAATCCCGGTCCAGACCAAGAGATCCGGCCAGGGACTGGTTCTGCAAATTGAGGGGTGATGAACTTCTGGCCAAATTGCTCCCGGAGCTATTAAAGCGGTCGGGAGTAGAGGGAAAAGAGATCGATGATTTCATTGTGGGGTGTGCAACGGCCGTGGGCGAGCAATGGTCCTACGGCGGGCGTTTTCCCATATTCCAGGCCAATCTGCCGGAAACCATCCCCGCCAAATTTATTGACCAGCAGTGCGGTTCCGCCATGGCCTGCGTCCATGTAGGATTCATGGAAATCGCACAGGGTTTTACGGACATCGTCCTGACGGGCGGCTATGAGCACATGACCCGGATACCCATGGGCGGTTACACATCCGACAGGGGGCTCATCTCACCGAACATGAGCCTTTTCGCGGATCCCGCCTACCTGCACTGGGACATGATGACCGTCTTGAACATGGGGCTTACGGCAGAGAAACTCTTTTCCCAGACGGACTTCACCAAGGAAGACATGGACAAGTGGGGCGTCCGTTCTCACCAACTGGCGGCAAAGGCCCAGGCCGAAGGCTTTTTTGACGACGAGATCCTGCCCATTGAAGCCGTGCAGGACGACGGAACAGTCATAACTGTCGACAAAGACCAGGCCGTCAGGCAGGACGCTTCTATGGAGGGTATGGTCGACCTGAAACCGTCCTTTAAGAAAGACGGCGTCATCACGCCCGGGAATTCCTCACCGCTGAACGCCGCCGCATCCTCCATGCTGCTCATGTCCAAGGAGACCGCGCAAAAGAAGGGCATCAAGCCCCTGGCCACCATCCGCTCCATAGGCTTTGCCGGAGTGGATCCCACCATTATGGGTGCCGGCCCCGTACCGGCGAGCAAAATGGCCCTGGAAAAGGCCGGGCTCAAGGTCTCCGACATTGACTTCTGGGAGATCAACGAGGCCTTCTGCATCGTTGCATTGAACTGCATAAAGGAGCTCGGGATAGATCCGGATAGGGTCAATGTCATGGGTGGGGCCACTGCCATCGGCCATCCGCTGGGAGCCACCGGCATCCG
>CAZUHR010000193.1:0-6562 GCA_964620335.1 uncultured Desulfobacteraceae bacterium | reverse complement strand
CGTTAATGAATGTTTCCCTGTCACAGCCATCAATATCAGAGCATACAGCAAGCCCGGCCTTAAATGGGTAGGGGAAAGGTCTTAGACTTACTTGTTCACTGGAGACGTTCTTAACCATTTTTGATGTCGGAACAATTAAGGATTAATCCGGTTAGAAAAATTTCGCGCCAGCAGCGGAAATCATTTTTTAAAACACTATGCATAATGAACCGCGGTCTTATAGCTATTCAGTTCCTCCGATGGAGCAGGTGCCGTGCTTCGGTCAGTTCTGTGTATGTGATTGACCGGGTTATGAAAAGCAGGGCCAAAAAACCCATGCCGATCAAGACAAGGCCCAAAAGCAGGTTGAAGTGTCCACGAACCAGCCACCAAGCCAGGCCACAGGTTATGACCCCGGCCAAAAGAGGCTTTATAGAAAGTCGGCCCAATGTCAAACTGGCCAACAGGTTTCGTCCCAAGGCTGCCAACTGGAGCACGAGTAGCAGTGTTTGAGAGGCAACCGTTGCCCAGGCTGCGCCGTTGTGTTGGAATTTCGGGATCAGAAGCAGATTCAAAAGGATGTTAAATCCCGCACAGAGGCCAAAAATCTTTAGCATCAATTGCTCTTTGTCTAAAGCGATTATTGCATTGGATATGGACCAGTTTGCAAATGTTAGCATTAGTGCTATAGACAAGGCGACGAGAGTTGGCGCGGCAAGTTTGAAGGAGGTTCCGAAGAGAAAGACGATCCACCCCTCTGCCAGTCCGGACAGAGCAACGGCCACACCGAGACCGATGATAAACAGATACTTGTAGTAAGGCCTGAAGGTGTTAACAAAGGCGGACTGGTCAGTGCGTGCTTGGCGGCTTATGACCGGCAGGAAGGCGCCGGTAAAGGCAGTAGGAAGGAAATCGAATGCCCCTGTCAGACGAACAGCGACCGAGTAGAAACCAGTGGCTGTGTCGCCGGCCATAAGGGAGAGCATGAGCAGATCGATGGAATTGAAGATGGTCTGGACTATGCGAATGAGGAAGAAATCCCTGGCGGACAGTATAAGTTTCTTGAGATGGCTCAGGCCTAAAGCGTGGAAGGGATTGCCTATTCGTTTGATAAAAAGGGACCATGCCAAAAGACAGGCACCAGCCTGTGCAATGAATTCGAGAGTGACCAAGGTTAGGAGGCCCCTCCCTGAGAGAATGGCCGCAAGACCGAGCGAAGTATAGACGACCCGCAGGCTCATCCGGACCATGGCCTCGTATTTTGCCTTTTGGTAGGCACGGAAGAAGGCGTTAGTTGCCGTAAAGTTTGTCTGGAAAAACATGGTCCCTGTCAGTATCCAAACAACCCACCTCTTCACTTCGCTGTCAACCGCTGCAAGACTAAAGATGAGGATAAGAATGACCGCAGCCAGGTAAATGATCAGCTTCAGCACGAATATCTGGGCCATGAGCCGGCCGGCGATATCGGGCCGACGGCTTACCTCGCGCTGGATAAAGGGTTCAAGGCCGAAGTTAACGAAGATCTGGAAGATACCGACAAATGTCACACCAAAGGCGTAGATGCCCATCAACTCCGGTCCTAACTTACGAGCTACCGCCATAATGAGAAGAAGGCTCATTATCCGGGCTATGATCTCGGTCAAAGTGAGCATAAGGGTGTTTTGAAGGATTTTTTTGCTGTCAGTGCCCATTTCTAACGGTTCGATAATAGTCGTCTTTGGCCCGGTTCCAACGTTCTTTAGCTCCGATGCCGGGGTAAGATATTTTTTTTCTTTGCATTTCTATCGCTCTTTGGTACACGATCCTAACTTTTTCACTGATGTCGCCTTCCCAATTCAGCTCTTTTTCCGCCTTGATGCGTGCAGACCGACCCAGATTGCGGGCCAAGTCAGTATTCCTCAAAACCTTTATCATGGCATCGGCCAAGGCTCGTGGATCATTGGGAGGGACTAAAAGGCCCTCCATCCCATGCCTCAGACTTTCCGGGATGGCACCTACACTGGAGGCTACTACCGGGCGTCCCCATGTATATGCAAGATGAAGTGGCCCTGATTGACTTGCTTCAATATAGGGGATGACCACCAGGCTTGACGAGGAAAAGAGTTCTCCTACTTCCCGTGCTGGAACATACCTGTTATGAATTTCAAAAAAAGGGTTGTCTTTCAGTTGTGGCTCGAATCTATTGAGCTCTTCTCCGCGTCCAGCAATGATGATTTTTAGGTTGGGGATCTTTTCGGCGACAATAGGAGTAGCGTCAATCACTACGTCCAACCCTTTGTATTTCTTTATTCGGCCAAATAGGAGTACTTGCCCAGGCTCAGGACCCGAAGCCGGGGAGGCTCCTTCAGCTTTCAGGTAGATATCATAATTGCCGTGGGGGATGACATTGATAACCCTCTCGTCTATACCAAAATGAGTCATTAGGTCGTTAGCCATATGCTGGCCATGGACAATCACCTGGGAACACAATTCCAATGCATGCAATTCGAGCCAAGTGGAACGAAGGCTGAGAAAATCGCCTGGATGTAATCTGGTGTCATGTAGCGTAGCCACAAGCGGGAGCCCCATCTTATGAGCCATCCATAATGAAAGATATGACTCCGGATAGATGCTGCCTATCAAAACATGAAGGACATCGGTTTTGTGTCGGAAAATTCTCCAACAAGTCAGCAAAGCTTGAAAAGACTGTCGGGGGTCTGGAAAAGCAAAGTGAGGCACCGGAATAGTTCTAAATAAAGCATTTTCAAAAAAGGCAGGGAACTCAGTTCTTAGCTGATATTCATCCTTGTCATTCAGGGCAATAATCACACAGTCTTTTTTCCCCAAAGCCTGTGCCAGTTGCACGGAATATACCCCAAGGCCCATGGAAAACAAAAAAAGGTTCACTTTGTTACTCCCGAACTTGTGTAAGACTCTGTTTGGTTGTTACCTTCAGCAAGGGATTGCAGCTTATGATTATCACAGCAACTATAATTAAGTAGAAGTAAAATTGATTGGCATCACTTTCCACTGGCATTAATGACCTTGCTCATGGCCTGAATGATTCCCACGTAAGCCCAAATTTCTACTAACATGACGACATAAGCGAATTCAAATTGATAGTGAACGCACCAGGCGACTAGGCCGCCAAAAAAGCCTATGCCCACGTATGGTATAACAAGATCTGCACGGGAGCGGCCAATGCGAATAAGCTGAAGGAAGACGACAATAAGAATCAAAAGGAATAAGCCCAGGGCAGGTAGACCCAATTCCGCAGCAAGAAGCAGGAATTCATTATGCACTGGCATGGGGAATGTATAACTTATCGCCTCCCTTGATCGGTCATAAGCACTTGAAACGCTGGTGTAGTTGACTAGCCCAACACCCAGCCATGGGTTGTGGTAGATCATGTTGGATGCCACAAGTGCCATGGGTATCCTGGTATAGGCAGCACCGTAATCTTCTTCGAATAACCGCCTCCTAACAGACTCTACAAGGGTTATGCTAGTTATAAAGAAGGTAACCAGAAAGATCGATAGGAGGATGAACGAGACTGCCTTCCGCTTGGTTACTCGGGCCAGACACCAGTAAAGCGTAATAGCCCCACCCGTGCCCAGACCTACCCATCCCCCCCGGGAATAGGTTAACAGTTCTAGACCAGAAGTCATAAGAAAGACAGGGAGAAGCAGGAAAAGCTTATACCTTAGACTAATGGGGGCAAAGAACAGGGCAAAGTTGATTGGGAGGATTAAACCTATGTAACCCGCCAGTTTGTTTGGGGAACCAATGGTTCCTCCGACTCTGCTGACCGTGCCACCGCCGGCTCGCATCTCGCGGAAGGACTGCTCCGCCTCTCCAAATATACGTAGACCCAAATGTCCACCAGTGAGCTCTTGGACAAATCCAACTGCAGCCTGGAGGACCAGAGTTGATAATAGAACAGCAATAACTAAATATATGGTTTTACGGTCCTTAAGATTATTGGCCATGTAAAGGAAGACCAACCAGCACTCAAACATAACCCAAAGACTGGAAATTTTAATTACCCCTGGGGCCAGAGAGCGATTAATACCAGCAATGCTCAAAGCCAATATGAGGAAAAAAGGAATCGAGATCCAGGGATAGAAATAGACTTTCTCCTCACGATCTGTGACCAGGCGGATGATCCAAGATATAAAAAGGAAAAAAAGGGGGAGATCGTAGAGATTTATGGCCATACCGTTTAGCGGCCTGAATACGACCGGGTATATATGAATAGGGTAGAAGTCTAATCCTATAGGCAACGAGAAAAAGAACAGATAAAGGAAAAATTTTTCCCTTTCTCGAATGATGAAAACGGCTGCCAAAAAGAAGAGGGCGATAATGACAAAAAGAGTCCACTTTTCTTCCATGCCTGAAGCAAAAACAAGGCTGATGGCAGCTGTGATCCCAACCAGCAAAATGAGAGCCAGTTCCAGATTTAGTTGGCGACTCAATAGGTTAGATAGAAATTTCATCTAATCTCCCCTCTGCCTATGCGGAAAAGAGCTTCATTGTAAGGTGGTCTGATTTGTCTTTTTAGCCTTCTCAAGGCCAAACGACCCGCCAGGCCCGAACTCAAAACCCTACCCTTAAGAGCAGGCGAAAATATATGAAGGTTGATGTTCTGGGTGGCAACGTCTGTCCAGAGTGCCTTGTAACGCTCCCCGCCTCTCAAAAAATCGAAAATACTTAAGCTCATATCGTAGCACCACCTGAGGAGTTCATGCTGAGAGAGGGTTCCAGGGGAATATTTCTTAAAATTCGGATCATATGCAGCATTGTATAAATAAATTCTCTTATTTGTAATAAATCCAAAATCATAAGACAGAAGCCTATCATCAAGCCATTGAAGAAAGATGGCCAGCTTCCCTTGGGCCGCGAGTGTTTGGGAAATCTGATGAAAAAAGTGGCGCTTGGCAGGCGTGTTAAAGATTCCGATGCCTCTCTGCCCTTTCCAGGAGCGTTTTTCAAGGTCGACCAGTATGGACAGGAGACCGTCCAGGTCAGGAGGATTGGTCACCATTTCAAAACGGTGATGGCCCATAGAATTCAACCGTCTTGTATTACGTCGAATTTCTTTGCGAAAATTGGATTTGAAGTGTTTATGCATCAGCGATTCAAATGTACCGTTCAAAGCGATGAATGGACAGACCTCTTCTAGTTCCTCCAGCACCAATAGCTTTTTTTCCGCTGCAGCAGATTTGATATTGTCGCGGGTAGGAGACATGGCAGGCAATCGCTTCAGGGAAAGAACATCCCAGTCTTGTGCTTCAATCAAGAAGTCAAACAAAAGATCAGTTGCCTTTTTGGAGTCGGACGGCAACAGAAGATCAACATACTCGGCTGTAGACCAACCTAGCGGTACCAGAACTTTTGCCTTGAGTGGTCCCCAATTTTCTTGAGTCAAACAAAGTCCGGCAAGTCCAGCTACCTCATCTGCCAGACTTAGGGTTATCAGCCGTAGTTGGTGTTTCTCTTGTCCGAAACATTCCCACCAATGCTTAGCCCACAAAAAGCTTCCAAAAATCGGGTCGGAGGTACCCCTTTCAAGCAATTTTTGCCATAAACTCTCAATATCGGGCAGCAGATCGAAGTCTGTGTACATATCAATTCGCATCTTTTATCCCCAGGGGCTTTGTAAAAGACCGATCAATTTCTGGGCCTTACGCATAAATTTTCGGCCCGTGACATGCTGAGATCACTTGCATTTGGTTAATATGGATTGAGGACTTTGCCTGAATTGCAGGGCGAAATCTATTTAAAGGCTTAAGGCCAAAAACCCAGATTTCTTCTCATAATAAATGGACGCGTTGATGAAAAAAGCTCAGCCTTCATCCTGGTCAGCAAAGAATCTGCGCCAGGATACCACGGCTTTGATTTCCTCCAGAACCCGGGGATATAAAATGTCTGAATAATTCAACTCTCTTCTGGATTAACGGAGTGTTGAAGCGTTGGCCGGACCTTCTATAATTCAAGCGTAACGACGTTTTGCGATTTCATTAGATTGATTCTGTTTAAAGGACCTAAATTTTGAGCTTTATCAAAGTTTAAACAAAACGGTAGGCCCACTTTGGGATGACAAAGCGACGCTTGTTCAAAAAGCACCCCACCACACTGGCACCATCACTGTGAAGTTGCCGCGTGAGCTCATTTACCACCTCCCATCGAGTTCTATTAGCCTCTGTCACAACAATAACCCCATCTGTCTTGGAGGAGATCATTCGAGTCATGCTCGATCTCAATGCCGGGGCAGAATCAAGTAAAACGAAAGAATAGTGTCTTTTTGCCTCTTTGAGGAAATTCGAGAATTCCAATGAATCAAATGGGGATATTGCCTGATTATCGAATTGTCCTATACATATCAGATCCAGGTTGGGCAAGGAGGATGGCTGGATGACCTCTGTCAATGATAAACCCTCAAAGAGGTATTCCATCAAACCTGGTGATGTGGCTAGACCAAAGGCCAAATGAAGAGAAGGATTTGAAAGATTTGCATCAACCAGCAGAATACGTTGGTCTGCCAGACTTAAACTCATAACAAGACCAAGATTGAAAGTTACTGTCGAGACCCCGACTTTTTCCT
>CAZUHR010000192.1:4228-6566 GCA_964620335.1 uncultured Desulfobacteraceae bacterium | reverse complement strand
AGGAAATTCGGAACGCTGCCTAATCTCCTCATACACAACATTTGACATTAACTCTAACCTTTAAGAACCGCTATAGCCTTGATTTCAGCCCGAAGTCAGTAATTAAACACTTTCTTTTCCTTGTGGCGTAAAAGGGGATGATAATAAGAGGAGCCAATGTAAAATTAGAGTATCTCAGCCGAAAGGGCTCACGAGAAATTGAGTTCCAATAATCATCAATCTCTCTCTTTTAAGTATATAAAGTTAAAGTTTATTATCCAATTCATGAATTTAGACCGACCCATAAAGGTCAAACATACCAAACCTAAGAATCAGCGTATTGCTTCAAGTGTAAAAATCAAACTCTTCTAGGACGATCACTACCTCTCTGCCTGATTTAACTGCGGAATATCTCTGTCAGGTTTGATCGATATTAAGGATATGCACTTTGAAAAGCAGAAGAACTATAAATACTTTACCCCTTGAATCCTTTCAGCATAGACATTTCAGAAGATTCCGTAATATCGGCAAACAGCGAAAAATATATAGCATAATTATTGACAGCACCCCTTTTACTAATAAATGCGCTTCAATTAAGGGGGGAAGGAGATGAATTTTGTCCTATGGTTCGCACAAAATTTGCATATAGGGCCTGTGAGCGAGTACACATGCTATCTATGGACTATACTGGTAGAAAAGAACGTTAAAGGAAAGGAAGCGAGCATCATATTATCTTGCCAAAATGACGATTTTCATGATAAAATTTCAATGATTTATTGTGTTAACCTGCAGATAGAGGGCAGCATGGCTTAGCGAACAAAACCCCATTTCTCCAACAGAGAGGTGGGGTTTTTTATCACGAAAACCACAACCCCGCATCTCACGCGAATCAGCCTGAACATTGTTGCGCACCAAAAAAAATGGACTTCGACAATGGAAATTCCAGCTTTTGACTTTAGATTTGTAGAGCTATTCCATGAGCTATACGCTCTTGAAGATTTCATCAACTCGGTTGAATCTCAACTTCCTGATTTAATAAAGAAGGAAGAGGAAAAGGCTTTTAATATGCTAAAGGAAAAGGGGTATGAAAACGACCCCATCGAAAGAAATCAAAACGAGCAACGATTATACGAGTTAATTGAAGAAGTGCTGCCAAGATATTTTTGGGGTCCACTGCTTGTAACTTTGTGGGCAATATTCGAATCAGGCCTTATCGAGATCGCAAAAGAAGTGAAAGATCAGCAAAATCAACATATTAAACTAAATGATATCAGAGGAAATGTACTTGAAAGATCAGATAAATATTTCAATCATATTTTGAAGTTAAATTTGAACACTGAAGATGAGTCATGGGAGCATCTCCAAATGTTTTGTGTGCTTCGAAATGCCTTAGCTCATGCAAACGGTCGAGTTGAAAACATAAAAAATGATAAAGAAAGAGATAAAATCAGCAAATGGTCAAAAGACAATATTGGAATTAGTCAGACAAATGGAGTCTTGGTGTTTACATTAGAATTTGTGAGAAAAACCCATTCAATTGTTTTCGAAGTGATAAAGAATTTAACCGATCAAGTAACTACCAAGTACCCTGAGCCAATAAATTGGTAGTACACACAACAGCAGAGCATAACCATGCTCTTTCAGCGGATCGCACAAAGCCGCGCGTGCTGAAGAGCCCGTTCGGCCCTAAAATTGGAGTGCAAAAGTGAAATTCAGTGAGCTTGTCAGATTACTTGAACTGAATGGGTTCAAAATCATTAAAGAAAAAGGTTCAATAAGGTATTATAGTAAACCTGGATGGGATAAATTGATTCGAGTTGATTATCACGGATCAAAAGAAGTGCCTACAGGCACGTTTCATCAAATCCTCAAAGCAGCAGGAGTACAAAAGCCATAAAAGGAGAAAATAGAGATGATTGAACTCCCATACTCATTGATTATCGAAGCGACCGAAGAACCCGATTATTTCGGATTCTATTCCCCCGATCTAGAGGGATTTACTGGCATAGGCCATTCGGTGGAAGACTGTTTGTTCAAGGCTAAATGGGGGATGAAGGAACATGTGGAACTGCTCAAGAAAGAAGGTCTTCCTGTTCCTCCTAAAAACCCAGATCCTAGAATCACCGTTCAGAATGAAAAAAAAGTGGCAGTGGCTTAACCCAAAGATCATTAGATTTATATGCTCTATGGCCGAACTAGGAGGTTGAGAGAGACCGGGCTATTACTGGGGGTTTGCAAAATTAGCCTTTTTGAGGAGAGACTGGGAGATAGATCGAAATCTATTAGATGAAACCGCGCGGCCCCTCGCCTTTTCGTTAAAACATTTTAAAAGCCTTTTTTTTCATTCCGTTTTGTCGCA
>CAZUHR010000192.1:0-4128 GCA_964620335.1 uncultured Desulfobacteraceae bacterium | reverse complement strand
AATAGAAATGAACGAAGCAAAATCAACTGACAAATCAAATCCGATCTGGAGATTCTTCAGTTCGGTCAAACTCACGTTTTTCCTGCTGATCATCCTGGCAATAGCCTCCATTTTAGGCACTATAATCCCCCAACGCGGCCAGGGGGCCATGGAATTTGCCAGAAACATAAGCCCCGCGATGTTTCACTTTTTGAGTTCGTTAAATCTGTTTGACATGTATCATTCTTTCTGGTTCAGGCTTATCGTATTATGCCTTACCTTGAATCTCATTATTTGCTCAATTAACCGTTTCCCAACTGCCTGGAAGAGGTTCCATTTGCTACCCAGGCCGGACAGGGACAAGCCTTTTGACAACCTGCCACCACAACAGCTATTTACCCTACAGGGGTATATAAAACAAAACGCAAACAGCATCGAACAGCTCTTGAGGCGACGTTACAGGCAAGTAAACAGGAAGGAAACTGCTGATTCGGATTTTTTCTATGCAGATAAAGGACGTTGCTCCCATTTCGGCGTCTATCTTGTGCACTTGAGTGTACTCATAATATTAATCGGCGGTCTTGTTGGGTCCTTTTTCGGATTTGAGGGCTACGTCAATATTGCCGAAGGAGAACAGACAAAAACAATCATGCTCAGGAAGAAGATGTCACAGATGGATCTTGGGTTTGATATCCGTTGTGATAAATTCACGGTGAATTTCTATAAAAACGGCGCCCCCAAGGAATACAGATCCGATATCAGCTTTATAGTGAATGAAAAAGAGGTGGAAAAACGAAGCGTGCTGGTAAACCATCCTGTTCAATTCAGGGGAATGACCTTTTACCAGGCAAACTACGGTACTGTCCCGGGGAAAAAGATCAGACTCGGATTACTACGACAAACGAGCCAGTCTGAAAAGACTATCATTGAAATTGAAAAAGGGGAATCAAAACCTTTACCCGGCAATGAAGGTCGGTTTCGGGTGCTCGATCTTAACGGAAATTTTATGAAGATGGGTCCGGCGGCCCTGATCGCGATCCAACCGAACGAGGGAGAAGAGATTCGCTTCTGGTTATTTAAAGACCAGGAAGGTATAAAAGAAAAATTCCCGGGCCTCCTTGACAGGTTCCCGAAATTAAACCCTTCATCTTTTAAACCCTACACTTTTTTCTTGGAAGAATTCAAAACCAGATATTACACAGGGTTTCAGGTGAACAGGGATCCAGGTGTATCAATTGTGTGGGCCGGATTTTTCGTGATCGTGGCAGGCTTTTTCGTAACCTTCTTTGTGTCGCACAGAAGGATCTGGGTGCGGTTGCAAAGCAACAATGGAGAAACCGAGGTCAGTATAGCGGGAACTTCTAATAAAAATCCTGTGGGTCTTCAAAGCGAACTTGATCACCTGACAAATGATCTTAGATACCTTCTTAAACAGCGGAGATAGGGTGTATGCTTAATTCGGTTATCCTCAGCTATACAACCTTTGTGTATTTCGTCGCATTCATGCTCTACCTTCTCATGATGGTTTTCGGCAGAGACATCTTTGGACGCATGGCAACGTTTGTTTCAGTGGCAGGGTTTGCCGCCAATACGGTAGCCATAATCATCAGGTGGGTCGAGTCGTACAAGCTCGGAATCGGACATGCCCCGTTTTCAAACCTCTATGAATCTCTGATATTCTTTGCGTGGACAACCATTCTCCTTTATTTAATCGTGGAGCGCAGGACAAAAAACAAGACCAGCGGCGCATTTGTTACACCACTGGCTTTTCTGGCTATGGCCTATGCCTCCTTCTCTCCCAATGTAAGTAGCGGCATCCAACCCTTGATCCCTGCCCTCAAGAGCAACTGGCTGATAAGCCATGTCATTACCTGCTTTTTCGGCTATGCTGCATTCGGCCTCTCATTTGGGCTGAGTTTCATGTACCTTCTCAAGCGACTGGACAGAGAAGGCGGAAGCAATATATTTCTGCGCCTGATTCCAAGAGCCGATATACTCGATGAATTGAACTATCAGATGGTAGTGATAGGTTTTCTTATGCTGACCCTCGGTATTATCACAGGATCGGTCTGGGCCCATTCCGCATGGGGAAGTTACTGGAGTTGGGACCCAAAGGAAACATGGTCTCTCATCACCTGGCTTATCTATGCCGCTGTACTCCATTCGCGCCTTGTGAGAGGCTGGAAGGGCAAGCGTATCGCAATCCTCTGTTTCGTTGGGTTTTTCTGTGTGCTGTTTACCTATTTCGGCGTGAACTACCTTGCAGGTCTCCACAGCTATGCCCAGTCATAGCATTTACATTGCACAGCTAAAAACGCCTCTTTTTCAGAAATTCATCCTTAAATTTTAGTCGTATGGCTTGACCCAGATAAAATCTGGAAATCTCAGGCATACGCCACCTTTCGCCTTAGATTTGGAAACAGATCTTCAGGTTCTTGATTGGTAATTTGAAGATAGAGTGAATCAGGACAAAGATCAATTTGGTCACTCCAAAATAATTCTCCTGACGAACCTATATTTACGTTCCGGAATGTATTGTAATCATTCCACAAGGCAAAGACTCCTCTTCCAACAAGATGAGAAAGATCAACAATGCCCTCTTTCCCGTCAGCATATTCCAGTTTCACTTTATAATTATCCAACACTATGGCATTAATTATCTTATTCATGGCATAATACCTCTTGTGAAATTTACCATAAATATATCAAAAAATCGCAGAAACACCAATTTATGAAATGTAGATTCATTTTTGATGACATCATTCGCGCATGGTGAGAGGCTGGAAGAGTAAAAGAAGTCGTTTATAACCTTATGGAAGAAAAAGGGTCAAAAAAATCAATCATCCATTTAGATATGGATGCCTTCTATCCTGCGGTCGAGGTACTGGATAACCCGGAACTAAAGGGGAAACCGGTGATCGTGGGTGGTACCAAAGAAAGAGGCGTAGTAGCATCCGCGTCATATGAAGCACGAAAATTCGGTGTCCATTCAGCCCAGCCCATAGCCAAAGCAATGCGCCTTTGTCCCAAAGGAATATTTCTGCCGGTCAGGATGTCAAGATACAAGGAAGTTTCTGAGCGGATATTTGAAATATTTTATCGTTTTACCCCGTTGGTTGAGCCTTTATCCATAGATGAAGCATTTTTAGATGTTACAGGCTCCACTCGCCTTTTCGGTCATCCCGTAGATATTGCGAAAAACATAAAGCAGATTGTCTTCAATGAGACCGGTTTAACAGTCTCGGCCGGAGTGGCCCCATCCAAGTTTGTCGCCAAGATAGCCTCGGATATGGACAAACCAGACGGTTTGACTGTTGTCCTGCCTGGCCGGATAAGAGAGTTTCTGGATCCGCTTCCCATAAAAAAAATGTGGGGCGTTGGTAAAGTCACACAGAAAGCCTTAGCCAGCCTCAATATACGCACTTTCGAAGAGCTCAGCAAAATGCCGGTTAAGGTACTGGAACAAAAATTCGGCAAATACGGCATTAAAATGCATCAATTATCCATGGGAATAGATGAAAGAGAGGTGGTGCCCGAACATGATACGAAGTCAATCGGCCATGAGGAAACTTTTCCGCACGATATCGTAGATGCCTGTGAGGCCAAAAAGGAGCTTTTATCTCTTGTAAATAAAGTATCCCGCAGAATGCGTCGAAATGGCGTTACCGGCAGAACCATAACCTTGAAGGTGAAATACAATGATTTTGTTCAGATAACCAGGTCCAAAACATTGCCAAAATCCACTGAGGACGGTCGGGAGATATACTCTGTTGCCTGCTCTCTTATGGAGAAGACAGAGGTGGGTAAAAGGCCTGTCCGGCTATTGGGACTATCCTTATCTCAACTCACTTTTATCGGACCAGAGGATCAGCTCACACTTTTTGACCAAAATGAAACATCCAAAAAAAGAAAAGATCTAAACAAGGCCCTTGATTCTTTATATGAAAAACACGGTGAGAAAAGCATCCGGCCTGGAACACTTTTTATAAAATAACTGAACCGGAAAATCTTAAATAATTAAATAACTTATAGATTAGATTTAATTTAATTTTTTAATGATATCCCGCTTTACATGGATCAATCAAGAATCCCCACCCAAAGAGGCTGTGTCACAATCCCTCCCGGTCATTGCGAGCGACCAAAGGGAGC